>CAZUUE010000027.1:0-7445 GCA_964623695.1 uncultured archaeon | reverse complement strand
GTGATATACTATCATTTAATAATAATGTTATAATACACGTATGCCTGTAATAAGTGTTAGAATTGATGACGAGTTGAAGAAGAAAATGGATAAATATAAATATATAAATTGGAGTGAAATTATAAGGAAAGAAATCGTGAAAATCATCGAGAGGCTTGAAAGTAGAAATCTAGCGGAAGCTTTGCTGATAAATGAAAAATTAAAAAGAAAATCGACAACAGACACGACTAAGATAATTCGAGAATGGAGGGAAAGAAGATATAGAGAAGGTGGTAGCTGACGCGAGCGTAATAGTTAAGTTGTTTGTTAATGATGTATATTCAGAAAATGCGATGAAACTTAGAGATGAGTTTATAAACGGGGAGTGTGGAGATAGTATTGACCGAATTAATGCCTTATGAAGTTCTAAACGCTCTAAAGTCAAAACTCTTTAAAAAAGAAGCTTTCACCATCCCAAACCCCATGCTATTACGTTCACAAAACCCAGCCTTGTAACTCAATTCGAGCAACTTCTTGCTTTCTTCAGTATCGAAAATTATCCCCACGCAACGATGATAAGTGTTCTTCACCTTGATACTCTTCGGCTTAACCTTCAGAGGCTTAATCTTAAGACTACAGTTTTCAGATGTTTTCCATGCAACGCTATGAACTTTTTAATCAAATTCATCCTTAGGTTTTCGTAAAACTTTTGTTCGTTTGGATACAGATCGTATATCCTGCCATCTTTCACGAGAGAGTCGTTCGATATTACAAACTCCAACAATGCAAAAATCGAGCGAAATCGAAATGTTTATCCCATCAAAATGACAATAGCCGCGATCATCTCGTTAACAGAGATCTACTTGTGGCAATTTTTTGCATTTTGGATCATTACTCCCCACAAACTGATCAGAAGTGCAAGGTTCAGAGATTACGAAAGAATTAGGGACTATCCAATCATTGGAACAATCATCTGGATGATTGGGGTTCAGCGTAAGTAGATTTTGATAGACCTACCTACACCTTAGGACACATCAACCTTAACTCCCTCAGGGTTCATCAGGAGCATATCATCGATCTCATCCTCTTTTGGGGGTAATCCCTCTCCCCTTTTGGGGAGGAAACCCCCACATCCTTAGTTTTCCGTCACATCCCCTCATACAGGGTTTCGACGTTTCAGTCACAAAGCTTAATATACGTAGATAATATAAATATGTTGCTAAATGTGTTAACGAATGTCTATCAAAATCAGAACTGCTTCGCAAGGCTCTTTTAAAATTGATAGCTTAATTCAAGTTGTTGAAAGTTGCATCGTCCTATACGGATTCGTTCTGTTGCTCTACAATCATTATAGCGAAGAGATCACAGATACGAAAGCTAAATCATAATCATATCCCTCACCCACTTCGGTAATGCGAAGGCTGAGACGTGAATCTCTGGTGTGTAGTAAACAGTATTGATTCCTCTCTCCTCAAATCTCCTCCTTATCTCATCTAAATCGAGCAGGATCTCTCTTCTATCCGAAGCTATGAGATAGCTCCAGAGTCCATGAGGATATGTAGGAACGAAACCCAAGTAAACCCTCTTGTTCCTGAAATCGGCATTTGTGTATATAGATCTGAAGTAATTAGCTTGTATGAATGGTGATTGGGATTGCGTGACGAAGTAGTCGCAAATCTTGGCACAACCCCTGTAAAATTCTCTTGAAACCAAAACATGACTGATAGGATTTGGATCCGTCCCATCAACTACTATAACGTCGAATTTCTCTTTGCAATCCCTGACGAACTTCAAACCGTCTTCAAACAAGATCTCCACCCTCTCATCATCCAAAGCACCCCTATCCAAACCTATGTACCTCTTGCAAGCCTTAACAACCCTTTCATCTATCTCAACAACGACAACCTCGCTCGGATCGTGCTTCAAAACCTCCCTGACTGCTCCTCCATCCCCACCACCTATAACCAAAACCCTCTTCGGATTCTCGTGCGTCATCATGACGGGATGAACGAGCATCTCGTGATAGAATGCTTCATCCCTCTCTGTAAGTTGAACCTTACCATCGAGAACAAGCATCTTTCCAAAACTCCTTGTCTCAAATATCTGAATTTCCTGAATTCCCTTAAACTCGTATATCAACCTCTCAACGTCTAAGATCAAGCCAGATCCATCGTATCTCTCAACGAACTCCATGATTTAAATTCCTTCAAAGTTTAAATAACTTGCATTCGAGAGGTATGTATCTAACGTCTCTACAAACCTTTAAAAGCTCCTTATGAAGCTCCGCAATCTTTTCGGAATCTCCAGAAACTACGAAACTGTTTATACAGTACTCATCTATGTGAATGTGAGAAAATGTGTTCACTATATCCTTAAAATCCTCAACCGTGCTCAGATGCCTAAAACCTTCGGAAACAACGGTTATTATCCCGTAACACCTGTGTTTCGTTATGTAATGTGCATGTTCTCTGAAGTACATTCTCAAAGCCTCTCTAACTATCTCAGACCTCGGAACTCCAAGTCTTTCAGCCAAAGAATCAAGGATTTCGGCCAGATCTTCTGGAATTGATATCCCAAACCTTCTCATCTAAACCACCTCAATGCGTAAAACGAGAACATGACTATACCTATAACCCCAGACGGAGACAGGTTCAACTTCATAGCCAGCATCAATCCCAAGATGGATGCACATGTACTAATAAACAAGCTTGACAAAATTAAGCTTTTTGATCCCTTGGCGAACCTCATTGCAATTGCACACGGCAAAAGTATTAGAACGTGCTGTAAAACGAATCCAACTATCTTTATCATTGCAACCGTTGAAATCGCCAGTATCGTGTAAAAGATGAAGTCGTAGATCTTGACGTTTACGCAGAGAGTAGCACAGTCCCTATCGAGACCTATGTGAAACTGCTCCCTGTAAGTTAACATCGTGATGGTCACAACAAGTAACGTAACGATGAAGAGTATCGTCAGATCGTTCCAAGTCGTCAGAAGGGGATCACCAAGTATCAAAGCCCAAACATCCATCCCAACTTCGTAGTTCGTTACGATGTAATACATCGCCAGAACACTTGAAGAAGCTGTAAAAGAAACCAAGATAGATGTCGAAACGTTTGGATCTATTCCCTTACTTATTGCATATCCGACAGAATACATCAAGATCAAACTAACGATCAAAGCGGTCACGAACGATGGTATGTAAGATGAGAGGGGTATGGATATCAAAACGGCAAGCAGGGCTGTATGGGATGAAGCTGCGGATAGAAACTGGAGTCTTCTTGCGTAAACTATTGGACTCACCGTTCCGTACATAACAGATGCAAGCGTCACAGTTAACAACCACTTCAAAACTGTGAGGGATTGATCGCTTGAGGATTCTTCGATTTCGATGTCTTCAAGTTTCTCAAGTATGCTCTTATTTGAGAAAGGTGAATCAATGTAGATCAGGGCTTTATGTCCAACGTTTTCCATCAAAGCTCTAGATCTCACAGAAAGTGGTTTTGTAAGGACGAGGTAGTCGACAGACTTCAACCTCATCATCGGTTCATTAAACGCAACATCTACAACGTTCAAACCGAGCCAACTCACAGCATACTGAGCGAACGGGTAATCAACCAAAGCTGTCCCATTCAACCTCTCTTTTGATAAAAGTTCATCTATCCTTTTGCACAGCTCTTCAGACCTTTTTAAGTAATTCCCATCGGGATTTACACTCTGTAAAACCTCAGCCAAACTCCTCACAAACACCTTGTAGTTGTTCGGATCGTATATCGGCATGTGCGGATTGACGATTTCAGTTCTTGGATACCTGAGGAATTTGATACCATGTATCTTCGGTATCTCGATGAGTATCCCCTTTAACTCTCCACATTCCTTCATCTCCCTAATCTTCTCTTCAAAATGTGTGTGAGAAGTTGAAACTATGACATCTGCTCTTCTAAGAATTTCAACATCCTTTGGTGTAAGTTCGTAATCGTGAGAGTACGCGGGAATACTGTAAACGGTATCGTTCACAGCTATGAGCCTAACGTCTTCCTTCAAGCTTGGAAAGGTTGTTACTATCGTGATCATGATAAATAGACTAAGTTCCATGACAAGACTTATGTGCACAATATGAATATATCTTTTTATATGTCGTGCACACTTGAGATAGAAAACGTTGATGTCGTGTTGAACGGTGAAGTCATACTCAAGGATCTGAATCTATCGTTCGGTGAAGGTTTGTATCAGATAATAGGTCCAAACGGTTCTGGAAAGACTACGTTACTTAAAACGATCTTGGGATTGATAAAACCTTTGAAGGGTAGAATACTTTTGAATGGAGAAGATATAACTGGAAAACCTGAAAGAGCAAGCTACAGAATAGGTTACATGCCACAGCTCTCGAACGAGATGGACATACCTCTAACAGCATTGGAAATAGTCTTAGATTCATTTCTATTACATAGAAAGAGGTTTCCAAGGATTGCAAGGAAAGAAGACGTTGAAAGAGCTAAAGATACATTGAGAATCGTTCATCTTAAGGAGGATAGATGGAAAAAGCCGTTCAATGAGTTGAGCGGTGGTGAAAGGCAGAGAGTTTTGTTGGCGAGGGCTTTGGTTTACAATCCTGAAGTTTTGCTCCTGGATGAACCTCTCTCCGCCATAGATCCCCTAGGAAAGGTTGAGTTCGTTGAAACGATAGGTAAGCTTTCAAAAGAAAAGACGGTCTTGGTTACTTCTCACGATCCAACGCTCCTCTTAAATTACACTAAGAAAATAGTCATCTTGAACAGAAAGTTCTATAAGATTGGAGAACCAAACGAAATACTCACTCTAGAGATACTAAGTAAGGTTTACGGCGAATCAGCTGTGAAACTTAACGAGCATGTGCACATAAGCGATGCACATTAAACTTTTAAGCGTTACATAAATTCATGGACTTTTACATACAGCACAACGACACGAACCTATACTACGCAACGAAGTTTAGAACCACGGATTTGGCATTTTACATCACTGGAAAATTAAACGTGTTGATAGTTCCAGACATGGAAAAGGATAGAGCGTTGAGAGAGAGTGAGGTTGAAGTGAGATCTTTTGGAGAGTTGGGATACCATGAGTTAAGAAAGGAGATGGATTCGAAGAAGGCTCAAGCTGAGATGCTTATAAGGTTTTTGAAATCGCATGGAGCGAAGGTTGTTGGAATTCCAGAAAACTTCCCAGCTTACTTGGCTTTGCAACTTTTAAATAACTTCGATGTGAAGATAACAAACCCCTTCAAGAAGATGAGGGCGATAAAGAGTTTTGAAGAGATAGGATACATAAAAGATACAAGTAGAGCTGTCATTTCAGCGTTTGAATTTGCTTTGAAGGTTTTAAAGAGGGAGAGGAGTTGTGATAGGATTAAAGAGAGGATCGAGAATTACCTGTATCTTAAGGGGTACATCGCAAAAGATACTATAGTTTCATCTGGAAAGGTTTCAGCAATTCCACACGGTAGCGGTGGAACGGTTGAAGATCATGTGGTCATAGATATATTTCCGAAGAGCAAGAGGCATCATTACTATTCAGACTTCACAAGAACTGTCATTTTAAGAAAAAATGAAAAGATCGAGGAGATGTTAAAGGTGGTCGTGGAGGCTCAGGAAAAGGCAATTTCAATGATCAGAGAGGGTGTCAGGGCGAAAGATGTTCACGACACGGTTTGCGATGTCATTGAGAGTTACGGTTACAAGACGTTGAGACAGAAGGCTAAAGAGGGTTTTATACATTCAACCGGGCATGGAGTGGGATTGGAGGTTCATGAGGAGCCAAGGATATTTGAAAATGAGACGATTTTAAAGTCTGGGATGGTGTTTACGGTTGAGCCGGGGCTTTACTACAAAGAAGTTGGGGGTGTGAGGGTTGAGGATGTCGTGGTCGTTAAGAGGAAAGGTTGTGAGATTTTGACGGAGTATCCAAAGTTTGTAAGGTGTGGCAAATGAAACCGATCAGAATTGTGACACCGCCACTCGGTGCCAACGTCTATCTTATAATCGATGAGAGAGTAGCTTTGATAGATGCCGGAGGTGATTCGGGATTTCTGATAAGAGCGATTCAGAGGTTTCTGAATCCGAAGGAGATAGAATATGTATTCCTAACTCATTCACACTTCGATCATGCCATGGCAGTTCCAGACTTAAAGAGGTTTGGTTGCAAGGTTGTCATGCACTCCCTAGAATATGATCTTCTAAAGAGGGGTTTGACGACCTTGGGTTACGTTTATCACTTCGAGCCTGACGTATTGGTCTTTGGTGGTGAGAGGTTTGAGCTTGGAGAAGTTGAGCTTGAAGTCGTGCACACACCGGGACACACAGCTGGAAGTGTCTGCTATTATGAACCAGATGAGAAGTGGCTCTTCAGCGGTGATACTGTGTTCAAGTTCGGTTTCGGTAGATACGACCTTCCAAGTGGAAATCCGTACGATCTTTTGAAATCTTTGGAACATCTAACGAAATTAAATTTTGAAAACCTTTATCCTGGACACGATGATATCGTAGAGGGAGGTGGTAGGAGTTACGTTGAGAAGAACCTTGAGATCTTGAGGTCTATACTAGGTTAACTTAACCGATATCGATGGAATCACATAACACCTAAATAATCTCTCCCCGCACTGAAACAGTAGATCGGAAAGTATGTTGGTAGTAAGGATTTCAAAACATAAAACACTTTCCGATCTACTGTGAAATGCTATGTTTACGTAGATTTAAGATTGAACCAACGGCAAACAATAGGCATGTTAAGCCAAGCAAAACGCCTAATGACATCATTTCTCCAAATTTAAACTGATAAAAAAGAATTTTTCGCTTTTCGAATTGTTGAGTATTTTAAATCTAAAAATTGTTATTAAGCTTGCAAGTCAGAGCATTTACGAAACGTATTTAAGAAAGGGGAGAAATAAAGGAACATGAAGATAAGGATAACGATAAAGGAGGAGGTACATGATGTAGGATATAGACCTTTTCTGCTTGGTATAGCAGAATCACTTGAGATTGAAAGGTTCTTTGCTGATAATGTCGTTATTGACGATAAACAAGCAGTAGAGGTTTTGGTTGATGATTCAGATGATAAGGTTAAAGCTTTCGTCGAACTCGTAAGAAAAAAGATACCTGAAAATGCTAAAGTTGAAAGTATAGATGTCGAGGAATACAACGGAACTGTCATGAAAACCGAATCTTACTATCGTTATCTCACAGCTATGCAACTCGCCAAAATCGCTACCTATGGTGGAAAAATGTTAAAAAAGCAGGATGAAACGATAAAGGTGATAAAAGAGGAATCTGAAAAGACGAGAAGAGAGTTGGGGGGAAAAATAGATTTAGTTGGGAAGAAAGTGGATTTAGTTGGAGAAAAGGTAGGTGAAGTAGGAAGAAAGGTGGATTTTCTCGGTGAGAAGGTAGATTTGCTCCGATCTGACTTGAAAGAATATATGGAAATAAACC
>CAZUUE010000026.1:0-7524 GCA_964623695.1 uncultured archaeon | reverse complement strand
CTATTGTAAGACTGCCAGTTGAGTTAAAAGAGTACGCTGGGAAGTGGGCGCATATCTGGAAGGTTGATGAGGATGAGGATATGATCGTAGTAAGATTTAGCGATAACAAGGAAGTAGAGAGAGTGCCAAGCGTATACTTTGGTGTGCATCAAGTGATGGATAGTGATATTGAAGAAAGGCTTAGAAGACTTGAAGATGCTGTTGAGAAGTTAAGACGTGTTGTGTTTAGTAGTAAGCTACATGAGAACAGTGAAAATATGAAAAATATAGCGCCGCCGCCAGGATTCGAACCTGGGACCATCGGCTTAACAGGCCGACGCTCTACCAGCTAAGCTACGGCGGCACATCCATGTGTATATCGGTATGAATTTAAAACTTATCCATAAGATACCTCAAATTTCTTATCCTCTCATAAAGATCTCCAACATCTATAAAGCATCTTTCAACTATCCCAGGGAGGAAATCGCTCTGAAGAGCCTTTAAAAGTTCCCTCCCATACCCCCTCTCGAAGCAAATTCTATCGATCTCCTTGTGATCCCTTATCCCCTTCTCCCTAGCGACTATCTCCGCAAATTCGTGAGCCATAATTCCCGTCGTTACCTCGTCATCTATCCTGTATATCACAGAGATACCGTAAACGTTCTCTTTACTCTTGTAAATCAACTCTGGCTTAAAACCGAGCAGACTCTCAAACTCTTCAATCTTCATAGCCCAGCCTGGAGAGAATACGTGAAGCTCAAAGTATGGCTTAACAAGGGATACTTTATCCTTCACATCATCGAAATCCTCTCTAACCTTTAAGAATATCTCTAAAACATCCATCAGTAATCCCTCGAAACCAAGTAGTCGGCCAGATTTGTGAGGATGACTTTGGCGTTCGAGTTCGGTAAAACGTTTAAATACTCCTTTCCCCTATCGACAAACTCTCTAGCCATCTTTTCGGCAAACTCTATCGCTCCACAGTCTTTCAACTTCTCAACGGCCTTCATCTTCTCCTCATCACTTGCCTTTCCCTTTCCAAATATCTCGATCTCGACACCCATCTCCCTGGCCTTCAAATAAACTATGGTCTTCTTTCCCTCAACAAGGTCGCTACACCAATCCTTCCCAATCTTCTTACCACCTATCAAATCCAAGACATCGTCGTGTATCTGAAAACCTATTCCACAGTTCAATCCAAAATTCCAAAGTGGTTTTATGTATTTCTCATCTCCAAACAACACTGCCGGAATCGAGCATGAGCATGCGATCAAGAAGGCCGTCTTCTTTTCAACCATCTTCAAGTAATCTTCAATTGTAACGTTCTCTCTCTTCTCAAACTCCAAATCCATGTACTGCCCTTCACATATCTTTATGCAAACGTCTGAAACTATCTCGAACGCCCTGATTACGTTTCTCTCCTGAACTTTACACTTAGTTAAGGTCTCAAAGGCCTTTGCAAACAAGGTATCTCCAGCCAGTATGGCCGTTTCTTGACCGAACACCTTGTGAACTGTTGGAACTCCTCTTCTAAATTCATCCCTGTCCATTATGTCATCGTGGATCAGCGTGAAGTTGTGAATCAACTCTATCGCCACGGCGGAAGGAATTATCTTCCTCCAATCCCTCCCGATAGCTTCACAGCACAACAACGTTAAGACTGGTCTCAATCTCTTTCCTCCAGCTTTTATTAAATGTAAGGATGCATCGTAAAGTCCTTTTGGATCTTCAACCCTCAAAAAATCCTTTATGGCTTCATTTATAACTTCAGACCTCTTCTTTATCTCATCTCTTAAGGCACAACCTTGAGACATCGATCCCTCTCACCTCAAGCCAATCTTTAAACTTACCACATATAAATATCTCTATGTTCTTCAGATCTTCAACGTTTCTACAACCCGTCAGAAACATCGCAACCTTCAAACCCTCTATGTAATAGTTTAAAAGTTCTTTAACTTCCTCAAAACCCTCCACAGCCTTCTTTAAGAAGGGTAAAGCCGAACTTCCAACGATCGCACCGAGAGACAAAGCTTTGGCAAGATCCAGTCCACTTCTTATCCCACCGGTAGCAATGACAGGTAGAACGTCGTAGCATTCGATTATTGAGAATGCAGTTGGAATTCCCCAGTCTCTAAAGTCCTCCCCGATTTTTGTCTTGTAACCCTCACATCTGTAAGACTCTACAGCACTGAAGCTCGTTCCCCCTTTTCCTCCAATATCCAAAGCTGAAACTCCTACGGATTTCAACTTCAACGCTATGCACCTTGAGATTCCGGCACCAGTCTCTTTAACGATAACTGGAACCTTCAAACATCTGCAGGTCTCTTCAATTGCCTCGTATGCGTTCCTTGAGAATCTGTCTCCTTCTGGCTGAATTGCTTCCTGTAAGTAGTTTAAATGAATTGCCAAAGCATCGGCGTCAACCATTTCAACAGCCTTTTCTGCATATTCGATGTCTCTGATTATCTGCGGTAAACCTATGTTTGCGTAAACGAACGCATTTGGAGCGTATTCCCTAACTACGGTAAAACTCTCGATCTCCCCGCTCTCAATTCCAATCCTCTGACTGCCTATACCCATACCTATCCCAAAATCCTCAACAGCAATAGCCAGGTTCTTGTTTATCTCAAGAGCCATTTTATGTCCTCCAGTCATTGAAGCGATCAAAAAAGGTGCTGAAAGCTTTTTACCGAGAAAATTTACACTTGTGTTTATCTCATCGAAGTCTATCTCAGGTATTGCTTTGTGTATAAGCATGACATCTTCGAATCCACTGTAGGATGACTCGACATCCTTGCTGAGACAGATCTCTATGTGATCGACCTTCCTCTTTGAACTCACGTCTTCAAATTTTATCTACATCTTATAAGATTTCCGAAATCAGTGTTCCAACATCCTTACACATCAAAAAATCTTTGAGCCTTGATACGTTGAAGATCCTAGCCTTAACGCCGCTCCTCAAAATCTTCTCGACCTTACTCCTCATTCCTCCAGTCACATCTATACCAACAGAAGATCCTATCTTCTCCAAATCCTTCGACGTTACGACATCGGCAAGTTTTCCATCCACGTAAACTCCATCCACATCTGTTGCAAATCCAACCTTTCCAACTCTAAAAACCTTTGCAAGCTCTATGGTTATATCGTCACCGGAAAGAATCACGAAGCGGTTGAGATCGGAGTTGAAAACGATATCACCGTGTAGAACTGGGATGAAGTCCTTTTTCATTGAGTTCAATATCAAGGTTTTGTCAAATACAATCTTTCCACCTTCAACTCTGAAGTTTGAGAACGGATGGATGGGATAAGGTTTTAGACCCCATTTAACCATAGCTCTGCAAACCAACATGTTTAAATCCTTACATGAAAGGTGTGCTTCAGCTATACCCTTCAAATCTTCAACCTCCTTGAGTTTGTACTTGACGACGAGTGGATGGCCAAAGGAGCCTGCTCCATGAACCAAAATAATTCTCTTCTTTACTTCGGCGATGTCCCTTGCGATTCCATCGATAACTTCAAGTTTTGGCTTTCTAAATGCCGACTTGTCTGTTATAGCAGAACCTCCTATCTTGACAACGATCATAATCAGAACAACGTCACCTGTCTTTTAACATCGCTCTCAAACAATGATCTTATCTCAAGCTCGACCAACTTCAATCTCTGCTTCGTATATTCCGAAACGTTGTATCTTTCACAAAGATCCTTAGAAACGCTCAGATACTTCGTTATCGAACTGTTGTAAACTGTCAAGGTTAGTTTACCTCCGCACTTGGTACACTTCCCAATCAAGGGAGGTCTTCTAAACTTAGCATTGCAGTTCACGCATCTAAACTCCTGTCTTGAGAATGCTCTCAGGTTTCCGATTATGTCTGGTAGGAAGTGATGAGTTAAAACCCTCTCAGCCACGTCGTGTTCATCAACTGCCCTTATCTTCTCAGCCAATATCATCTGAGCCCTCACTTTATCTTGCATGCTCTTAAGTGACTTGTAGGCACTCTCCTTGACGCCCAGACATATCTCTGTGTCGTGTGTGAAGTTTAGGCAGCAGAATCTGTAATCACCGTGCAACCTGTCTTCAACCTTCTCAATTACGACATCCTTCGGATTGGCAAACTTCATGGTAGCCTCGTAGAATTCGAGTGGATATCTATCGACCGTGTCCATGTTGTGTACTTCTTTGTCAACTTCTCTCGGGTCAACTATCGTCGTTAGAACGAGTGGAGCATCCATCTGTCCACCTCTCTTATCTGGTAAGAAATAACGGGAGAAGTTCAGTAATCCGTCCAAAAGGAGCATAACACCATCTTCATCGCCATCACAATTAGATATAGCTATTCCATCGTTTATTAGTATATTGTGGTATTTTTCAGCGTTTAAACAATAAACGAAGCGATTTCTATCGTTTTTGACGTATCTAACTTTCTTAACCCTAAGTAGCCATCCGTAATCAACCCTACTTCTATCGTTTAAACTCCTCTTGTTCTTGTGTAAATCGTAAACCATCTGTTTTCTCGGTAACGTAAACCCCACATCTCTGTAAAACCTATCGTAATATATTCCAGCGATATTTAAAGCATAGACCATGGATTTTGGAGGTTTGCAACCACTTCTTTGATGATATCTAACTACGACACTTTTCCCTCTGTTCGCATTCTTATCGACCGTAAAATAACACTTTATGCCGAACTTGGACATCAAAAGGAGCTCAATATTCCTAAGCAAAGATAGGTTTACACTGTAAAAGCTAATTCTCGGTGTTGTTTTTAGAGAAGTTCCATCTCCAGAAGCGTAAGCACTCAGCAAAATCTTAACCTTCTCTTTCGGAAGTTTGAACACAAAGCTCGGAATCCTCTTATCGTATGCATTGCTACCAGCTTTGAGAATTCTTGTGAATAGCAGATAAACTATCCTTGAACAGATCGTGATCTTCCAATCCTTCTCATACAGTCTAAGATTACCGAAAGCTTCCTTAACGGTCTTCCTTATCTCTTCCTTCACAAACTCGTCATCGCTTGAGAAAGCAACCTGATAACAGCTTCCGTTTTTCCTTGCGTAACCTTCAGCCAAGTAGTATCCCAAAAGTCTAAGTAAAGGCTCTACCTTGACAAATCTCTTAACCTTAACAGTATCCCTTCTAACGGCAATTAAAACGTCTTTGGGGACATCTCTCAAGCTCATTGACTTGGAATCTAAAATTTTAATCAACTCTCTAAGCGTTATAGAATCGTATCTAAGTCTGTCGTAGAAAATCTTTCTCTCCTCCTTAGACAGAATACTTTCCAAGAAATTCTTCGCACCTCTGACCATTACAACATCGTACAAATCTTCGTGCTTTGCAAACTCTTCAAGTAGATCGATCTCCTCCAAATCGACCTCTTCAAACTCCACGATGGGTGAGATCATTAGATCACCTTCTTTAACCTCGAAAGCTCTCTTCTTAACCACACCACCCTCGTAGGTTAAAACAAAGTGATCGGGAGTTACTCTGAATCTCTTTCCGCCTTCAAGCTCTACCTCTATTAAATGTTCTGGAGCTTCCGCTTTGATGACATCGACTACGTTCGTCAAAACTACCCTATTGGACTTTGGATCAAACGAAAAAACCTTAACTTTGACTTTCGGTTTGTCCCTGACCCAAACTCCATTCTCAAATCTCTCATTTTCAAACAACTCGTAAAGCTCCTTTACCGTAATCCTCCTAACCTCGCCCTCAATCTCAGCAAGGATTTCTGTATCCGCACTGAAGCAGTTTCTCCTCTTTGCCGCATGGAAGTAGGGATGTGCGTAGCATGCGTTGACATCTGCATAACCTATTATCCTACCCAAAACCCCAGCAGACGTATGAGGTGCCAAGCTTATCACGAGATGACCTATCAGATCTTTTACATCTTTAACGTTGTAGTACGGTTCCAATCCGTAGAATTTAACGAGCAGATCATCTATGAACCTTGCAACCTTAACCAAATATTCCGCACAACTCTTTGAAATTATCACATCTTGAGGCTTGAGTTCGACAATCTGATCTTCACTAACGAGCTCGTTTCCAAGATAATCGTGCCTGTATCCCAACTCCCTGAGTTTCTCAACGCTTACTCCTATCTCCCTTGGTCTGAAGTGCGTTAGAGGTAAGTCTGTCATGTCGAACCTTATCGTCCCATCTTTAAATACAAAGACACCGTGTTTGGCTCTCAAAATACCCTTCTCAACCCTCTCTGGTATCTTCCACCTCGAAGTCATTCCAATGACACCCTTCACGACTTCAAGGTTGTCCCTTTCTCCTAAATTATTTAATGCTTTTTCATAAATTTCTTTTATATTTATTTTCCTCTTAATGTAAGGTTTGGTCTCACACTTACAGTTTGGACAGATCTCGCTTCTACTCTTAACCTTACATCTTGTACAATAGAACAACTGCTCCGTAATTCCACCGCAATCGCATTTCAACCAAAAAACCTCTCTTCCGCACTCCTTACATCTTCTCAAAGACAACTCTACCTCTATCTCACCCTTAGCCGAATTGTAATTCGATGTGTAATTTATGGCCTCCTTTATGTTCCTCTGCTTTCCACCAGCCAAGCTCAATGGGAAGAGTATGTGTGGCGGTGGGCTCATCCTCCTCTCTTTAGACTTTTCTGGTCTTCCCATTCTCGCACCTATCCTCGTAGGTGCCTTGGCTCTCACATCCAATCCAGACATCTTTCTTACAATGCTTAAAGTGTCTCCCTCAGCCTCTATTCTGACCTTTCTCAAATCGAACGTCAGTCCCAAGCATCTAACCAAAACCTTCCATTTATCTAAAACGATCTTACCGTCTCTAATCCTATGTTCAACAAGAAGATCCTCCAATATCTTCTTAGCTCTCTCATCGTAATCCAAGACAAGCATTCTTCCATCTATCTTACCGTTTGAAACGAAATCCCGAAGATAAAAGTAATCTTCTGGTTTTATGTCGTGCCAGAGGTAAGTATGATCGGGATGGAGTGGAACGTTGTATTCGTCGCACAGCTTTAAAGCTAAGTCCTCATCTATCTTCTTAAAATCCCCATCCAAACCCTTTTTTCTTACCTCCTGAATCCACCACTCATAGCAAAAACTTGAAGGCATTAGAGGATGGTTGTTCTCAAGGAAATCCCCATAGTTTATCAAAATTTCACCGAGATCTATTATCTCCTCTACCTCGTCCTTTAAAGTTAGGGCAGTTCTGTAATCGTTCACCCTAACGACGTCACCGTTCTTCAATCTCACGGTCGGGCCTTCGATCGTTGTAACCGGAACGACGCTACCCGCTTTTCCCGGTCTTTCAACCTTAAGCTGTGTTCCAATGGCTATGAATCCGTTGAGTATCACCATGGTGGCTGGATTTATTCCAACTGTGGCGAATCCAGAGTTTCTGGCTCTACCGTATCTAAGTCTAAATCCACCCTTCTCCGATGGATGACTGAAGACGGGTCTTCCAGCTACGATGTCCGATAGATACTTATCTAAGGGCTTCACATCCTTCTCTACGTCTTTCTCTAAGTTGTCATCTTCATCCTCTATCTTCAG
>CAZUUE010000025.1:0-7711 GCA_964623695.1 uncultured archaeon | reverse complement strand
TATCAATACAACTCCTCCGGCCTTAACTTTCTTTTCTTCTAATGGTTCAATTTTATTATAATCTTTTAATTCATAATAATAATGCTTGTCTTCTAATAACGTCTTACTGGTTCGATTCATGATAAGTCCCAACATGATCAGCAACATTCCAAGCATGATTAGCACGAGAGCCAAGAGCAACATCTTACCACCACCTCATAAAAATCAGCAGTGAAAAAATTATCAGTGCCAAAATCAAACAGAAAAAGATCATTTCTGGCGAAGATCCAAAGAATATTGGAATAGGGCCAACGATCACAACGCCACCATACTGAACATGTGAAGTCAGACTTAGAAGAGCGATTCCAATGAACATCAAAACAAACCCAATCAATACTAAATCTAGACGCATATCTTTTGATAAACCTTTTCTGTAATTAAGTTTAGCGGATGCGATGGTCAGAATGAGAGGATTTAAGGAAAGAGCGAGTGTCCAGGATGCAGTGAGATCGATTGAAAGATCAAATTTGAGACGTTTAGGTTGTGAGTTCGTTGATATCGTCGATGCGTGTGGTAGAATATTGGCTGAAGATGTAACTGCAAGGTACGACGTTCCTCACTTTGACAGATCTGCCGTTGACGGTTACGCAGTCTTTGCCGAAGACACTTTCGGAGCAAGTCAGAACAATCCCGCAATTCTCAAGCTCGTGGGAGAGGTTGAAATGGGTGAAAAACCCGTTGAGATGGGGAAAGGGGGAGCTGTAAAGGTTTCAACCGGATCTGCTTTACCGAAAGGTGCCAATGCTGTTGTCATGCTTGAATACGCAAAAGAATTGGACAGTTTTGTTGAGATCTACAGACCTGTAGCCCCCTTTGAAAACGTTTCAAAGAGAGGAGAAGATGTAAAGGCCGGGGATATCGTCTTGAAGCGTGGGGAGATCCTTCAACCCCAGGATATAGGTATTTTGGCATCATTGGGTTACGAGAGGATTAAAGTCTTGAGGAAGCCTAAAGTTGTGATAATTTCAACGGGAAACGAGCTTTTAAAGCTTGGAGAAGAGTTGGAGGTTGGAAAGGTTGTAGATTCAAATTCGTACATGCTTTTCTGTGCAGTTAGATTTTACGGATGTGAACCCATGCTGTACGGAATAGTCAAAGACAGATTTGAAGATCTGAGGAACGCCATTGAAGAGGCTATAGAGATAGGAGACATCGTGATAACGATTGGAGGGACATCCGTTGGGAAGAGAGATTTGGTTCCCGAGGTTGTGAAGAGCGTTGGGAGGATTATGTTTCACGGTATCTCCATAAAACCGGGTATGCCAACGGCATTTGGTGTTATAGATGGAAAACCAATCCTGATGCTCTCTGGATTCCCGGTTGCATGTCTCGTAGGCTTCGAGCTGCTGTTTCCGCACATATTATCAAAATTAACTGGAGTTAGGATAGTTAAGAGAAGGGGGGAAGTCGTCAAAGCGAAGTTGAAGAGGAGGATCCCTTCAAAGGCAGGTGTGAGGACTTTCGTAAGGGTTACGTACAAAGATGGTTTCGCGGAGCCACTCATGACTTCTGGATCTGGAATACTGACATCGACGATCAAGGCCAACGGGATAGTTGTGATTCCAGAATGTAAGGAAGGTTTTGAGGAGGGAGAGGTTGTCGATGTCGTCTTGATAAGAGATATCGTTTCATCTGAAGATGTGCCTCTTTCCGACCATCCTTATCAAAGGCTTTGAAAGGTGTCTCCTAGCACATGGAGGAACTTCGTAAAATCCGGTATCTAAGTATCTTTTAACCTTCCTTAAAACCTTTTCAAAAGCTTTTGTCTTACATCTCTTACATCTGAAACCCTTACCCTTTCCAACGGATTCCATCCTCTTACCGCACTTCGGACATTTCGGGTTCTCCTCAACCCAAACATCGGCAACTTCGACTATCTTTATCTTTTCAAGGTTTATCGTATCCTTCTTCATCGATCCGTAAACCTCAACGACATCCCCCTTTCTTAAACTCCTTATAACATTTCTGAACTGCTTCGTCGGTTCAAACGCTGCACACTTCACGTCACCGAACCTCGTTCTTATGTGAAAGAAAACATGCCCACCCCTTATCTCGTAAGGTTCTACATTAACTACACCCCTAACGATGTACGAACGGTAGTTTTCGAGCTTTTCAACTTCGTTCTCGTGAATGAGATGCATGTCCGTCCCTTGGTTCGTTATGAAAATAGTGTATTTGTCTATTGGCTCAGTCTTAACGATTTCAAACGCCTTCATCACAGCATCTGCACTTTCACCCCTTATCCCAAACAGAACGGGATCTGGTGAGTTTGGTACTGCAACAACTACATCGTTCATCCAATCAACCGTATCCCACGTCAAAGGATAAGTTTCATAATCCGCTTCAAAAAAAGACTCCTTGTCAAACTCTCTCTTCTTCCCAAATCTTTCGGACTTTCTATAAGCTAAAACCTCTATCGTCATGTCTTCAAGCTTTAAACCAACTGAAGCCAACGCACCAATCAATCCTCTACCCTTCTTAAACTTCAGATACCGTATATCGAACTTCTCGATCATGAAAGTCGCCAAATCCAAGGACACGAAATCTCTCACAACTCTTAAAGAGTATTCAGATAAGAAATCTACAAGATCTTCGTTCACGAAGACAACACCTGGATGTGTGTTCTGATCTTTAAGCTCGGCGTATCTTTCGATAGTTTCTCTCGCGATCTCAATCACTTCGTCCATTCTATCTTCCTCAACATCTATGAGAAAAGAAACTGCTCCGTTTCCTCTTGTCTTGTATGGAATCGTTGGATTCAGCCTTATGAGGCGTGGAAACCCAACTGTTTCTCCAACTTCTTCAAGTCTTTCGATCATCAGAGTTGCCAAGTAAGTCGTGCACATACCCTTCGTCGAATCTGTATCGTCTATTCCCACCCACACCTTCATTTAAAAAAGGCTTAAAAATCCTGTTTTGATATTTTTTATGGTTCGCGTCTTGGGTATAGATCCAGGAACGAAGTCGATGGATCTATGCGGTCTTGAAGATGGGAGAGTCGTTTTTGAGAGATCTATAGAAACTATCGATGTTGCAAGGGATCCCGAGATCTTGATAAACGAGATAAAAGATTTTGGTGACGTTGATTTAATAACGGGCCCTTCTGGATACGGTATTGAGATCACGAGGCTTTCTGACATTCCAAAAGATGTATTGGAGGACTGGTATTACAGATACATACTGCTCACGACAAAGGAGGACATAGAAAAGGGAATGGAAAGAGGTTTTGTCGGTGCGTTCATATACTACTCCATGACAAAGACTGTCATCAGAATGAGAGATGAAGATTTGCCTGTTGTTTTCATACCGGGCGTAATAAATCTGCCGACGGTTCCAGATTTTAGGAAGGTGAACAAGGTCGATATGGGAACAGCTGATAAGATGTGTGTGACAGTTTTGGGTGTCTACGATCAGTCCAAGAGGTTGAAGATACCCTATTCGGATGTATCGTTCATACTCATCGAAATGGGCTTCGGATACAACGCCGTCATCGGTGTTGAGGGAGGTAAGATCGTGGATGGATTTGGAGGAACGACCATGCTCGGTCCAGGGTTTTTAACCATGTCTTACGTTGATCAAGAGGTTGTTCAGCTTGCAAGAGGTTGGGAGAAGTCTGATATATTCGTGGGCGGTTGTTCAACTATTTCTGGTAAGGATGCACCGGAAGATTTTGTTAGATGCGTTGATGAGGATGAGAGATGCAAGCTCGCATGGGATGCCATGTTCGATGGAATCGAGAAGGCAGTAGCCGCAATGACGGTTTCTGTAAATCCAAAGGAGATACTGCTTTCTGGTAGACTTGTGAGGATAGACAGGATTTACGATGAACTTGTCAAGAGACTTTCAAGGTTTGCACCAGTTAGAAAGATCGGAAAACTTGAAGGCGCAAGGATAACAAAGGAAACTTCTCAAGGTTACGCAATGGTTGCGGATGGACTTGCTGGAGGAAGATTCAAGGATCTTATAGGTTGGATGGAGATAGACAAAGCTAAAGGAACATGCCTCGACTACATATATCATCCCAAAGTTAAACGATGAGATTTAGATCTTTGAATACCTTAGATCTATCGTTGACCTTCCTCCACTCTCCAACGACGTCTATATCTCCTCCCCCGTAGTAGCCTTCTGGATACTTCTTTATCTTCACTGCAACTGGTAACTTAACTGCAGATCCCACTATCACAGCTTCACCCCTTCCTAGAGATGCTATGTCGTTTAAGAGGTCTTCACTTATCTGCTCACTTGCGTTTTGAACGTATCTTTGATCGTTCGGTTCAACTATCTTGAGTACTATCTTCGTGTTGCACTGGCTCAGTATGTCATCGTTTATCTTCTTGGGTCTCTGAGATATTATACCGATCCCAACCCCAAACTTCCTTCCCTCTCTCGCGATTCTTGAAAGCCATCTGACAACTTCGTTATCTTCTTTCGGAGCGAATATGTGCCCCTCCTCGATTACAATCAATACTGGAGCTTCAACTATTGGACATACATTCCTTGAACTCAAATCACCCTTTTTAAATCTGATCCTTCCCCTCAATATGTTTCTGAGTATGTAGGAAACGATTATCCTCATCTGATTCTCATCGAAACCACTCAAGTTAACAACGTTCAAATATCCTGTCTTCATGTTTGCCAACATGTCTTCTTCTGTTAAGAGATCCGAATGGTTGCTCATGAACCTCATTATGTAATCTCTAACCCTCAGAAGAGAATCTAAATCCCTCCTTGAAATTGTTGTAAGCTTTTTGTTTCCTCTGTAATCGTAAAAAACTACCTCTCTATCTATGCTTTCGATCCAACTCTCAACGATCTCCAAAATCCTTTCAACGAATCTTCTCCCAGAGTAGCCTTCATACTTCGCGGTTGTAAAAATCCTTTCCAAATGCAACCTTTGAACGTTTGCATCTCTACTTACACCTATGAGAGATGCGAACTCCCACGGTTCAAGTGTTTCAGGTCTTATCCCAATTGGAAGGACGTTCCTCCTTTTGTGAGTTCCGTCTGAAAATGTGAAGTTCACGTATTCGCCATGTGGATCTATTAGGACGACTGTTCCGTTAAACTTCCTAACGATCTGATCTATCATTACGCATGCCGTATTTGACTTTCCGCTCCCGGTTATGGAAAGAATGGCAAAGTGCCTTAAGACGAGTTCCCTGACATCCAATCCAACCTCAACGTCGTTTCTTGCAATTAGATTTCCTATGACTATCGAGTTCTCGTTGCATCTAAATAGTCTTTGCAAGAGGCTACTGTCCGCAAGTCTAACCTCTGAGCTCGGCTTTATTGGAATTCTGTTTGGTCTTACATCGTTACCATCCACGACCCCCAAGACCCTTGCTGTTGCAATCACTATATCGTTCATCTCGATCAGACTCCTTGAAAATCCGACATGTTTCAACATGTATTCAAACGAGAACTCCTCGTTCTCTATTAATTTGTTCAGATTTGCAACCTCTTTAACGACACCCAAGACATCCTCACCGTCCCTGTTTTCAGTAACGACAAACTCCCCAAATTTTGGTATGTTTTCGGGATTTACCGTGAAACTGAAGGAGCTTGTCGTAGCTCTCCCAAACACCAAACCTATCATCAAATCTACGTAGACAGAGAACTATTAAGACTTTTGTTTATGTTTAAACTTTGTACTCTACGCTCTGAAGGCTGAAGTTTCTGAATTTTTCAATCAACTCAAACTTCCTATCGCATTCGACGAGTGCATGCTCCAAAACTTCCTCTATCCTTGAGACTGGAACAATCTCAATGCTGTTCTTACTCCTTGCATCCAAAAGGACATCGTCTAAGTTGTCTTTTGGAATGATGACCTTCTTCAGCCCAGCTTGGATTGCGGATTCTATCTTCTGAGTGACACCTCCAACTGGCAGAACGTCCCCTCTCACACTTAAGCTTCCCGTCATTGCAACGCTCTGATCAACCGGAATTTCCTCTAAAGCTGAAATGACAGCAGTTGCAACGCTGATACTTGCGGAATCACCTTCTACACCCTCGTAAGTTCCTACGAACTGTATGTGTATGTCGTAGTTCGATACGTCCCTTCCAGTAAACTTCTTTATTATAGCTGAGACGTTCATAACTGCCTCTTTGGCTATCTCCTGAAGTCTTCCGGTTGCAATTACTCTTCCTTCTTCCTTACTCATGGCTGGTGTGACTTCGGCTATTATTGGAAGGACTATACCGGCGGAATTACCTATCACGGCCAGACCGTTTACCCTACCAATTTCTGCTCCTTCAGTCATGAATAGCTTGTAATCTTTCCTTCTTTCAATGTATTCATCTGCATACTGTTCTTCTATTGTCTTTGCAATCTTTTTAGCTTCGAGGACATGTTCAAGGTCTACGACGTCGCATCCCCTACTCTTCGCTATGTCTCCGGCTGTTCTGATCAAACCTCCGAGCTCTCTGAGCCTCAAAGTTAAATGACCTCTCCTTCCAGCTCTCCTTCTTGCTTCTCTGATTATCTCGGCCACAGCTTCTCTCGTGAAGTGCGGGATCTTTCCATCCTTAATTACCTCTTGAGCAACAAATCTCACGAGCTTTCTTCTGTTCTCCGGTGTGTCTGGCATTGTGTCGTTCATGTATATCTCGTATCCGTAACCCTCGATCCTGCTCCTAAGAGCTGGATGCATACCCATGAGTGCATCCAAGTTCCCGGCTGCTACCAAGATAAAATCACACGGCACAGGTTCCGTTCTGACCATCGCACCGCTACTCCTCTCACTCTGACCGGTTATGGGAAACATCTTCTCCTGCATAGCCGTAAGTAGCTTCTGTTGAGACTCTATTGTCAATGTATTTATTTCATCTATGTATAAAACTCCTTTATGTGCCCTATGAATGGCTCCAGCTTCAACTCTCTCATGTGCTGGTGTCTCCAAACCACCGGAGTTCTTAACTAAAAGTCCGTTAGCCAACAAATTGCCAGTTTCGGTTGTTACGTTGTAAGTTTCATCGATTGTCAGAGTAACCTTTATATCCTTAAAGTTGTCCCTAATAGATTTTATGTATTCCAAACCTTGAATTAGCCTGTTAGCCTTTTCTTCATCGTAAATTGGCTTTAGTAGTTCTACGAATCTTTCAATGTTTTTAGGTTTGTGACTTATCAACAGTCTTAGGAGAATATTACCTCTTTCGGTTTTCTTTTCGCATATAGAGTTAGCTTTGATTCCAAGAAGACCCAAGAGTATTTTTAAGTCTTTTAAGAATGCCCTTCTATTTTCTACAAGTTCGGGAACTGTCGTAACACTAAAAGCCAATGTCCCTTCCAAATATCTCTTCTTTCCGAAGTTGTAAACACTGCCATCAGATTCGAACAAACCTCTTAAGAATTCTCTTACCGTTTTCTCAGATACAAGAACGAACTCTGGAATCTTGATTGTTTGATCTGTTTTTTTACCAGCTGGGAATCCTAACGCAACGAAAAACCTTATTATCTTTCTGTCGGTAGTTCTTAGGATATAGCTTTCACCCATCGAACTTTCATTCTGTCTGATTTCATAGTTGAAATTTCCAAATACCGATCTTAAGTCATTGGCAATCCTTTCAAGTGTATCACGCTTTGATGAGATTATTGAGAAGCAATTCAGATTTTTATCGATATTTCCATCGCCCAATGCGTATCCGAAAATTCTCGCAATCGTTGGCAATCTTA
>CAZUUE010000024.1:0-7952 GCA_964623695.1 uncultured archaeon | reverse complement strand
GATGTTTAACTTTAACGCAAGAGCTATGAAACCTTTACTTCCTTAGGCCTGGTAATCCTAGCGTTTTTACCTATGGCATAAATAATATAATGAAATAATAACTTCAGCTCATCTTCAATCTTATCAAATACTCGATTGTAAGTCTTTTTAGTTCTTCTTCCAATTCGCATGCTCTCTCATAAATGGACTCGTACATATCGAGCTTTGATAAACTCTTCAACTCCTTGATTCTCCTTAGTGAACTCATTAGTTCATCCTTGTAAAGTATGCAATCGTAACATCTGTTCTTCTTCATGAAATCTATCTTCTTTTCGATTCTATCCAGATACCTCTCAAGATCCCTTTCAATCTCATCCTTTGTCCTTTTACAATCCAAACAGTAAAGTGTGATGGGATCGACACATTTCTCACAGACATAACGATAGCAACGTGGACATACACCTTTAGCCTTACCACCACATATTTCACATTCCATCAAGGTCACCTCCCAAAAACTGTTTCTACTTAAGAAAAACTTTAAGATATGGCATGTAAAATGATTGAACAGGGATTTCCATCTGGGTCCTGTACGATTGAAATCGATGGCGATAAGAGAAGGGCATGCGATGTTACACTGAAGTGGGATGGTTCGTGGTATAGACTTGTGAAGTCTGCACATCTGTCGAGACCCGAAGATTATCTCAGTATATATCAGAGTGGTTGCAATCACAGCTGTCTGAAGTGTCACTCCTGGTATTTTACACAGAGATTTAACGGATTTTGGATGTCAACCGATGAGATAGCCGATATGGTTGCGGATTACGAAGAAACCGTTACCGTGTTTGAACCAAGAAAGAGAGCTACGATGTGGCATGCTACAGATCTCTGTCACCACTGCGGGATGTGTGTGACGTACGGTAAAAGGGGAAAAATCTGTCCCAACAAGCTTACGCCCGACAAGATCGTCTTTAGCCCTCAGGGTTATGGACCTGCAAGAAACATAGTTGGATTTACCGGAGGTGACTTGGTTTGTTGTGCAGAGTTCTATGCAGAGGCTACGATGAAAATAAAGGAGAGATGTAAAAATATGTGGGTTCTTATAGAAACGAACGGTTACGGTTTGACACCTAACAACCTAAATTTGCTCATGGATGCAGGTGTCGACAGCTTTTGGCTTGATATAAAGGCTTACGATGAGAGTGTCTATAAGAAGCTTTGTGGGACGACGAACAGATGGATATTAAAGGTACCTGAGATGATACTAGAAAGGGGTTTTGTCTTGGAAGTTTTAACTTTGTACATACCGAATTGGGTTGAAATCGATCAGATCGTTAAAATAGCAAAGATAATAGCGGATCTTGATCCCGAGATACCGTTCACGATCCTCGCGTTTTTCCCAGCTTACAAGCTTAGTAACGAAAGGTCACCGACGCTCTTTGAAATTGTGAAGGCTTACTTTGCCGTTAAGGATGTAGGATTGAAAAACGTTAAAATCGGAAACTGCGGTGTTTTTGCCAAATCTGAGGAAGATTGGGACATCCTTTTAACTTTGGTTGGAAAGGACTCCATAGGTTGATCTCAATTTGCAGAATGAGCAAATGTCGGTATTTGAAATCTCACCGCATATCTTACAGTGTTTAACCTTCCAATCCAACTTCAGATTTTCGGCAAGCTTCACTATAGCTCTGACGAAATTTTGCTTAAATCCTCTCCTTTTAAGCTCTACATCGTAAATAATTTCCTTCCATACATCTTGAGGTGCATGCGGGCACTCTATTTGCGTGAAAGGTAAATTCAGAGTTAGAACAAGCGTTGCATTTTCTTTCTCAGTTCTCTCAAATAGTGGCTTTGCCTTCGCAACGAACCTATCGAAAGATTCGATTCTTGGTCTAAGCTTTGAGATGTATTCGATGTTGCCACTTAACATGTTCTTTATAAAGAAGTTAACGATGTCTTCACTTGTGTGAGCCGTGGCAATAACATCAAATCCATTTTCCCTTGCAAACAAGTTCATAAGATATCTCTTTGCAATTCCGCATGCGGAGCAAACCTTCCTCCTCTCAACATCTTCTATCGTGAAACCGTAGTCTTTAAGCTTTAAAACGTTTAAATTCAGATCCAAGACTTCCGAGAGTTCTTCAACCGATCTAAAAGATTCCCTTGAATATTCACCTATCCCAAGATCTATATGGAAGAGTTCGATGTCGTAATTCAACTCCTTTAACGCATAAGCCATGGCACAACTGTCTTTACCTCCAGAAACGCATGTTAAGATCTTTTCAGATTTCTTCAAGATATTATAACGCTTTATACTTCTCTTAACGATCTCTAAGTAAAACTTTGGATAACACTCGTCGCATAACGTTACTCTGTAAACCTTTGAGTGAAATACTGCCTTTTTTCCACACCTACATCTCATCATGTAAAATAGTCCAAATGTGATAAATCTTTTTGATCGAGATTTTTGATTGAGACCACAAAGCTTAATAAAAGTGTGCAATCTCAGGTTTGTGTTACCACCTAAGTCTGAATTTTCGGAGTGGTATCATGAAGTGATTCAGCAGGCGGAGATAATGGACATAAGGTATCCTGTTAAGGGGTTGTACGTTTGGTTACCCTTTGGATTTAAACTTAGACAACTCGTTTATTCCAAGCTTAAAGAGCTTCTGGATAGGGATCATCAAGAGGTTTACTTCCCAACCTTGATCCCAGAAGAACTACTCATGAAGGAGAGTGAACATATAAGGGGATTTGAGGATGAGGTTTACTGGGTTACGCACGGAGGTTTGGAACCCTTGGATGTGAAACTTGCTTTGAGACCGACGAGCGAAACTGCAATCTATCCAATGTTCAAGCTTTGGATTAGGAGTCATGCAGATCTTCCTTTAAAGGTCTATCAGATCGTAAACGTGTTTAGATACGAAACAAAGCATACACGTCCTCTTATAAGATTGAGGGAAGTCACTTCGTTCAAGGAAGCACACACAGCACACAGAAACTATGAAGAAGCTGAGGAACAAGTTAAAAATGCTGTAAATCTTTACAAGGAGTTTTACGATTCTCTTGCGATACCATACATGATATTTAAAAGACCGGATTGGGACAAGTTTCCTGGTGCAGATTATACGATTGCGTTTGACACTGTAATGCCAGACGGAAGAACTCTTCAGATTGGAACCGTTCATCACTTGGCAGACAACTTCGCAAAGACTTTCGATATAAAATATGAAACCCCAGACGGAGATCATGCATACGTTCATCAGACTTGTTACGGAATATCTGAGAGGTGCATAGCATCCTTAATTTCGATACATGGGGACGATTTGGGCTTAGTTCTTCCTTTTGAAGTTGCACCCATTCAGATAGTGATAATACCGATACTTTACAAGGGGAAGGAGAGGGATGTGATGGAGCTTTCAAAGAGGTTGTATGAAAGACTTAAGCCGTTTAGGGTTATTTTAGATGAGAGCGATGAGAGACCGGGTGCGAAGTACTACAAGTGGGAGCTGAAAGGTGTTCCAATAAGATTTGAAATAGGGCCGAGAGAAGCTGAAAACAATGAGGTAGTAGTTTCTTTTAGGGATGAGAAGAGGAAGTTCAGTGTTGATTTTGATCATGTAACGCCTGAGAAAGTCTTTGAATGGGGTAGGAATTTGAAGGAGAGATTGAAAAGGAGGGCTATCGAGAGTGTTAGGGGTAGGATTTTGATATGCAGGGATATCGATGAAGTCGCCGATGCCGTTGAAAGGAGGTTTGTGTCTCTAACGTACTCCTGTAACGAGTGTGAGAAGGATCTTGAAAGTTACGGTAGCGTTCTTGGTGAGATGTTTGAAAGACCGGAGTGGATCGATGTTCGCTTGAGCGATAGATGTGTCATGTGCGGTGGAAAGGGTTATCTTGTTGGAGTTTCAAAGACCTATTGATGAAGATCGTGAGGGTGAAGGTTGAAGGTTTAGATCTGAACTTTGAGAGGGCAAAAGCCATAGCAGATGTATTGACGAACGGAGATCTAATATCGTGGTCTGATGGAAAGAGACATTATCCAGATGTTTGCTGTGTCTGTGGAGATAAGCCAGGTTGGATGGCTTACGGTGAGAGTAGGGGAAACGTTAGGGTTGAGGTAAACAACTACGTATTTTACTATTTGAGCGAGTCTGTCTAAATCCTTTTAAACTCATTCGTCAATGTTCAACGATGCTAAGACTTAAGGAAATACACATCAAAAACTTCAAGAGTTTAAGAAACTGCAAGCTTAAGCTTGGAAAATTTAATGTCTTGGTTGGAGCCAATGCAACTGGTAAGACGAATTTGGTCAATCTGTTTTTACTTTTGAGGAAGATTTACGTTGAAAAAGACATCAACCCGTTTAGGTATTGGTGGGGTTATCAAAATGTTGTTTGGAATAGAAAAGAAGAACTTGATATTTCTGTCAGGTTTGTATTTGAGTATGTAGACGACGGTAAAAGTTATGAGATTCATTTTGAGACAACTTTTACTGGTAGAGGCGGAAGGTTCGAGATTTTAAAGGAATCTTTAGAGATTAAAGGATTCTTGAGTTTTGAACTCTCAGGTGGGATTTTAAGAGTGAGATTCGATGAAAGATGGAGAGACGATGTTTTGCAGATGTTTCAAAGGCTTAAGAGGAGTAAAAGTAAGTATATCAGGGATATATTGAGTAATATCCACATCAATCTTGAAACGCTTGAGGTTAGTCAAGTATTTAGTGCCACCAGAAAACTTTTTGATTTGGAAATTATTCATATAACATCAATAGGACGATCTTACGTACCTTTTATCCAAGTAAAAGAATATCAGAAAATAAATCTAATAGCTATGATACCAATACCTTTAAATCTTGCTGATAATCTCAAAATTACGGAAGAATACTTAATTTTTCCTAAAACGATACTTAATAAGTTGCTCTTACAGATTTACGAGTATCTATCAAGAAGTATAGTTCTAAAACTCAACATCAATGAGATTAAACGACCTTCAGCATTAAAACGAGAATATTGGCTTTCAGAAGATGGGAGTAACTTAAATTCAGTGTTATACAACTTGTTCCTCAAAGAAAGTAGATTTCCCGATAGGATTGCTACCGTAATCTCATACCTGTTTCCCAACATCAACTTAGGATTCTCAGTAACCGAAGATCAACGGGTTTACATAAAAGTCCAAGAGGATAGCTTAGAGCTTCCGCCAGTCTGCATCGCAGATGGATTATACAAACTACTTGCAATATTAACCGCTTTGGAATTAAAACCTTCTCTGCTGATAATAGATGAAGTAGAAAACTCATTATACCCAGAAACACTTGAAAAGCTGTTGGATGAACTGAAATCAAGTGAGACAACCGTGATAATAACAACAAACTCACCGGTAGTTGTAGACATGATAGATCCAGCAGATCTCGTGATTGTGGAGAAAATCGCTGGGGAAACTAAATTCAGGAGAATCGAAAACCCAGAGGATATAAAGGAAAAGCTCAGAGAAGCTGGAATAACGTTCAGTGAAGGTTGGTTGTATGGTCAGATTTAGATTCTTTGTCGAAGACGAATACGGAGATGAATTTTTTGAGAAACTTGTAAAAAGACTTAAAGAAAAGGGTTTGATTTCAAGGGACGTTGTGATCGATGCTAAGAGACTACCTGCAGATTGCAATAAGAAAATTGAAAGAGTACTAAAGGCAAGTCTTAAATTTGGAGACTTTGATAAAGCAGTTTTGATAATCGATGGTGATGGAAATCCAGAAGATAAGAGGAAAAGTGCAGAGTTGCACATTCCTTACGACCTCATAGATAGAGTAGATGTAATTGTTTTTGAATATGAAGCTGAGGAGTGGATCTGTAAGTCATTAGGTATCAAGTACGGCAAAATCAAGCCATCTAAAGCCCTAAAAGACTGGCTTAAAATCAAGAGAGGTAGAGATTACCACAAAAGAGATCTGCCAAAGTTTGTTGAAGATCTAAATTTTTTTAAGTTAAATAAAGATCCAAACTTCAAATTTCTTTTAAGAATCTTGGAGTAAAACCTTTGCTATCGCATCTGCAACGCTTATGACACTCACGTGCCTTTCAATCGTATCCGTCGCTACAACCCTCTCAACTCCAGCGTTGAAGATCTTGTTCAACGCATCTCCAGCTAGGACCGCATGAACACAAGCACATTCAACAGATTTCGCTCCCAATGACTTCAGGATCTTTGTGGCTTCAACTATCGTTCCGCCTGTAGAGATTATATCATCTACTATTACGACATCCCTACCATCAACATCCATACTCTTTGGTCTTATCTCAACTTTCTCTGCATCTATACGAATCTTTTCTAAGTAATCAAAGTCGCATCTGGCATAACTTGAAGCAACCTTGACCCTCTCGTAAGATCCCAAATCTGGGGAGATCATCACAATGTCCTTACCCTTGTAATGTTTACCTATCAAAGGCATGGCATCAACCTCAACGAGCTTTTTGAAGTAGCTCTTTGCCCTGTCACTGTGTATGTTAACTGTAACAACTCTTTCAGCGTAACTCTCGATTAACTTTGCAATCGCCCTTATGCTCACAGCTTCTCCTTCCTCAAAAGCTCTGTCTTGCCTTGCGTATCCCATGTAAGGTATGACAACCGTTACCTTTGAATCACTTAAGGCGTCCATCAGCAGAATTAGAAAAACTAAATCATCGTTTGAATTTATGCTCTGAACTATCACAGCTTCATCAACCTTCTCAACTTTAACGTAAAGCTCTCCATCTGGAAAAACCTTATATCTAACATTTGCAAGTTCACATCCCAGTCTTTCCGCAATCCTCTTAGCCAAAACCGGTGAAGATTTTCCGGCAACGATCTTCATGATGATCACACAAACATCTGCTTTGGCGGTTGTTTGACTGGTCTTTTAACCTTCTCAACTGCCTTTATGAGATCTTCGGTTTCAATGAATTCCCTCTCTTCTGCGATGGCTCTATGCAGAGCAGACTTTATAACCTTTTCAACTATATCCCTACCACTGAAGCCTTCTGTGATTTCAGCGACAACCTTCAGATTCGCATTGACCTTTAAAGGAAAGTCCCTAAGATTGTTTTCAAGTATCTTCAACCTCTCTTCAAACCTTGGGAGCGTGAATTCTATCTCCTCTTCAAACCTGCTCCTTATCGAATGATCGAGCAACTCTATCCTGTTAGTCGCTGCTATCGTGCATATACCATCGTTCATCTCGATACCATCCAACTCAGTAAGCAGAGCGTTCACAACTTCACTAACATCTCCTCTCAAATCCTGATAACTTCTGTCCAACGCTATCGAATCGAACTCATCCAAGAATACTATGCAAGGTGCAACCTGCCTAGCCCTCTCGTAAAGCTCGTGTATCCTTCTTGCACCATCTCCAACGTGTTCTCCAATTAGCTTTGTCGATTTCACAGATATGAATGGAACATTCGCCTCGTTTGCTAAAGCCTTTGCGGTCATGGTTTTACCAGTTCCAGGCGGTCCATAAAACAGGACATTCTTTGGAGCCCATCTCCCGAACTTTTCAGGATTCTTAAGGAATTTCAATATAACCTTAACCTTCCTCTTAGCCTCATCCTGACCGACTACATCTTCAATCTTGACATCCTTAACGATCTCAGTCTCAATTACGCTCTTCGGATTTTCAACGAGTATGCAAGTTGAATCCGTGATTATACCTTCAGGTTCCGCATTCACGACTTCAAATGCGAAGTCTGGAAACATACGATAATCAAAAAGCATCTTACCCTTTGAAACGAACTCACCCTTCCACTGATCCTTCGCATACCTCTCAAAAACTCTGGGGTTATCCACGATAGGATACTCGTGATAACTTGCCTTTAATGGATAACCTAAAGGTTTAAGTATCAGGTATCTGACCTCTTGAACCTCTCTCACATGATGGAATATTCGAACCGATATAAAACGATTGCTCAAAACAGTATCCTGATTCCTCTATCATCTATCTC
>CAZUUE010000023.1:0-7989 GCA_964623695.1 uncultured archaeon | reverse complement strand
AGCGGAGATGTAACCCGACGCAACCCTCTTAAATCCTAGAACATTTGGATCCAAAACTCTGCAAATCGGACACTCCCTTTCAAGGTAGTATCCACCGACCACAATGAGCTTCAAAGCCTTGGATAGCAATTCGGGAGAGTTCAAGGATTTAACGTTCGGTTCCTTCGGATGGGGAACCTTTACGAAGTAAACGGAACAACCCTCTTTGAGTTCGTTAGGAGGTCTCTCAAGTATCCTCATAACATCCTCTGCATAGTAAGTTAATTCAACCTCACCTTGAAACTCAAACCTCAACACGTGTTTTCCACCCTTTCCAAGCCTTCCAAATCTCTTCTCCTCCAATATCTTACCACCGATCCTGATTATCTTCCTCCTGATTTCGGACAGAGTAACTTCTGGTAGATGGGAATCTACAAACACCAATCTGTCACCTAAGATCAAAGCATGCTCAACATCTCCACCGGATCCAGCATAAAAAACGGGCAAATCCAATTTTGAACTCTCTATTTCCCTCGAAACCTTGATCATGAAATCTATCTCCCTCTCATCGAAGAAACTCATCAGAGCCTTAAGCCTAGACATACCAAATCTAAGACTTGGATCTTAAAAAGCCTGTGAAATGAACTTGATAGAGACGTAGAGAAATACGAATCCGAAGATCGTCTTTATCGCCCACGATGGAACTCTTTTCGTTAACCTAGCTCCAATCTGAGCCCCTATAACGGTTCCGGCACCTAAAAGGATCGAAGCAGTTAAGTCAACAACTCCCTGATAGAGTTTAAATGCTCCGCTCACGACCGACATGCTTACAAAAGATGCAAGGGACGTTCCAACTGCAATCTTCACTGGAGAACTCAGAAGGTATATGAAGGACGGGACGAGAGCGTAACCTCCTCCAAGACCAACCACACCCGTAACAACACCTACAAAGAAACCTATCGTAGCCTTAGCCGTTGCAGAACCCGGAACCTTATTTCCAGGATTCTCTGGAATCTTAACGATCCCCTCATACACCATCCTTATCGAGACGTAGAGAAAGGAAAATCCAAGAATGAGATCCAACAGCCAAATTTGGTCTGATATGTAAAAGAAAATTATGGAACCGAACAGGGATCCGATCGCACCGCTTAAGGCAACGACCTTTGCCGTCGAATAATCCACGTTCTTTAACCTTAAATGCCCTAAAGCCCCTGACGTTGCCGTTAAGATGACAGCCGTAATAGTCGTTCCGATCGCCACCGGAAGCGGGTACTTAAACAAGAACGCTAAAGTAGGTAGCATTATAACACATCCGCCTATACCGAGTAAACCTCCAAGCGTTCCAGCTATCAAACCCGTTAGAAACTGAAAGACCACGACGAAATCCATAATGGGTTTAGATTTTAAATATATTAAAGGCTTTTGGTTTAAAATTTAAACAATCATAGCTTGCCTCTGTAAAACTTGGTTGCCGGACATCCGAGACATCTCTTCGTCTCGTATCTCTTACAACTACCGCAGAAAACTCCGCATGGTGCGATCTCTCTAACCTTATCAGCAACAACCTTAATATCGATGTAGCTGTCGTAATGGATTTCCTGGACTGGATATATCTCAAATCTTCTTATTCCAGGCTGAGACCTCAAAGAACATTTTTCAAGGCTCACGCTCTCCAAAGAGTGATAATCTTCGGCAAATATCAGAGCGAAGAGGTTGTAGCTACCGGTTGTAACGAAGAACTTTATTATCCTTGGACAATCCTCAAACTTCTTCAACATCCTCTCCAAAGCCTCGGCACTCTCAACTTCCATTGCAATCAAGGCAACGATTACGTTCAACTTCTCGACATCTATTAGAGGCTTCAATCTGATCTTATCCTCAAGCTTTTCAAGTCTCTTCTTTACACCCATTACAGACATTCCTATCTCTCTCGCTATCTCGGAGAGCTTTACCTTTCCTTTCCTCTGTAAAATGGATATTATCTTTCTGTCCTTTTCATCCATTTCGATCTCCTCACAACCATCTTTACGAGTAAACTCTTAAGATGTTGCAGAAGGTGTCTCTCTGGGCTGGAATCTTTCCAGCACCCCTTATCAGATTCACGATACCATCGACAGTCATGTACCTCGGTGAATCCGCTCCGGCGGAATGTGTAACCTTTTCATCCATTATCGTTCCATCCACATCGTTTGCTCCGTAGTTCAAAGCAATCTGAGTTAGCTTTTCACCCAAACCAACCCAATAAGCTCTAACACTTTTAAAATTCTTCAGAACTATCCTCGAAACAGCTATCGTCTTTAAGATATCTATAGGATTTGTTCTTTCTTTAACCAAACCCCACCTTTCAAGCATCGTGTTCTTCGGATGGAAAACGAGGGGTATGAAAGATATGAATCCGTTGGTCTTCTCCTGAAGCTTCCACAACTTATATAAATGAACGGCTCTATGCCTGAAATCTTCAACGTGTCCGAAGAGCATCGTAGCGTTGCTCTTTAAACCTAAGTAGTGTGCAATCTTCATGACGCTCAACCACTCCTCAGCTTTTGCTTTTCTCGGACATATCAACCTTCTGACATCGTTGCACAGTATCTCCGCGCCGCCTCCAGGCAAAACCTCCAATCCAGAATCCTTCAACCTCGAAAGTATCTCTCTAACGCTGCATCTCTCTTTCTTTGCTAGAAAATGTATTTCGGTAGCCGTCAAAGCCTTTATCGTGACGTTTGGAAATCTTCTCTTTATCTCTCTGAACATATCCTCAAAGTATTCAACGTTAACCTCTGGATTGTGCGAGCCGACGATGTGAAGCTCCGTGGCTCCTTTACTGACAGCATCGTGAGCCATTCTTAGTATCTCATCGATGCTCATGAGGTAACCGTCATCCCTCCAGAATGCACAAAGAGGACACCTTGAGACACATACGTTTGTGTAATTTATGTGTCTGTTTATGACAAACATGACTCTGTCATCGTTAATCGAATTTGCAATCCTCCCAAGCTCATGAACATCCATCTTGAAAAGTTCTTCAATATCTCTTACCTTCATTCTTCAGCTCCTCCAAAGTTTTTTTAAGTTCGTAGATCTCTCTTCTGATTTGAACGTTACTCCTCAAAACGAAATCGCTTATGATTCCAAACACGATTATCTGTAAGCCAGAAACTATGAGTAACGTAGTTAAAACTGCTAAGAGATCATGAGAGACGTGTCTGAACCACTCATAAACGACGTAAGATCCAACCATCAACCCCAAAAATATCAATATCAACCCGAAGAGGAAGAAAAACCTTGCAGGACTGAATCTTATCAGCAAGTTGTAAACTGTCCATCCGATCTTGAAACCATCCTTAAACGGATTAAGCTTGGTCTTTCCGATCCTCCTTTTGTAAGCTATGGGAACTTCAACTATCCTAAAACCCTTCGCAAGTGTTTCAACTGTGAGCTCGGCTTCGATCTCAAATCCATGTTTCCTTAAATCCACACTCTTGTAAACCTCCTTCTTTAGAGCTCTGTAACCAGACAGTATGTCACTCAGTTCTACACCGTATATGAATCTAAAGAGTACATTCAAGAGCTTGTTTCCTAATAGATTCAATCTTGTGAATGCTCCTTTTTCAAAGTTCAGTAATCTGTTTCCTATGACATGATCAGCGACATCTCTTCTTATTGGTTCGAGTAACCTATCGACGTCTTCCGGCATGTAAGTTCCATCGCCATCTATCAAAACCAAGACGTCACTATCAACGATCTGAAAGGCCTCGGAAATTGCTTGTCCCTTTCCCTTTCCGCTCTGGACTATGACTCTGGCTCCATTCTCTCTTGCTATCTCTCTCGTTCTGTCTGTGCTGTTCCCATCTATCACCAGTACATCGTCGTACCCCAACCTCTTGAATCCCTTCACAACTTCACCAATGCTGTTCTCCTCGTTCAAGGTTGGAATTACAACCGTGACCTTCATCGCATTTTAACCCTTTTAATTACAGCCTCGCTACCACACACAGGACAAATTTCACCTTCAACTGGCTTTCCGCAACCCCTGCATATCTTAACCCATCTGTAGTGTCTTGAGATCTTAGGTTGAATTACGTTGTCAACCTTCAAACCCAAGGACATAGCGACGTTTTGAATGGAGTAATCGTCAGTTACAAGGACGACATCTTCACCCATGTCAATTAGATCCAAAGCCTTTGCAACGAGCTTTATATCCGTATCGGACAATCTGTATATATCACCGGTTCTCGTTGCAACATCGACAACCTTTTCAACGTTCTTACAACTCGCCTCCTCAACTCTCAAGTTCAAAAGGGAAAAGTAAAACTGCGAATCTTCATCCTTTATCTCCTCAACTACCTCTGGAACCGTTACCATGTTTTTATAACAGGCTTTTCTCATGAATATCGTGCTCGTGTCTATCACGTGAACTGTCATGGTCTTTAAAGCAGTTGTTAAAGCAATATATAACTGTTGCTGATTCCGTTTTCAGCTCTAACGGGAAATTTTAAGCAACCTAAAGCTTTTCTCCCTTTCGAACTTTCGCAACGATGCATCACAATTCACCCTCATTCAAGGACTTTCATGGGCATATCATTTGCTTAACGTTCCTTGTCGTATTTACTTGCTCCATTGAAAGTTACCTTGATGCAACGTTGAGATAACTGTCGTTTATAAATTGCCACGATATCCGAATGAAGCAGGAAATTACTCAACTCCTATCTTCTCCTCAATCTCCAAGACCTTCTCGATCTTTGCACTCGTAGTTACCCTTCTTGGGACGGCTTTACACTCTACGGGAATTTTAGAGTATTCAAAGGTTCCGATTCTCCTTGCAATATCCTCAATCTCAACCTTGTCAAACCCTATGAGAGGTCTGTATATAGGTAAAGAACAGACCTGATTCAATACCATGAGGTTATCGAGTGTCTGGCTGGCAACCTGTCCTAAAGAATCTCCGGTAACTATACCCTTAGCACCGATTTCTCTTGCAATACGCTCGGCAACCCTCAACATCCTCCTCTTACAGAGGATGCACGTGTAACTTTCGAGTTTACTCTTCTCCAAAATCTCTTTAACACTTTTTATAAAACTTCCATGCTCAACTACCTTTAGCTCCATCTCTGGATCGTACGATCTTAGAACTTCCATCACTTTGTTCACCCTCTCTAAAGCGGTATCATTTGTAAAGGGTCTAATGTCGAAGTATATCGGTGTAACCCTGCAACCCCTCTTCATCATTAACCAAGTTGCAACAGGTGAATCTATACCACCAGAAAGTAGAGAAACGACACTTCCCTCAACACCCAACGGTATTCCACCAACTCCCTTTATGACCTCATCGAAGACGTAACAATCGTCATTCCTTATCTCTACATAGATCGTCTTTTCTGGATTTTCAAGATCCACCTTGAGGTTTGGGAAGTTCTTTAAGATGACAGATCCAAGAGACCTCTCCAAATCCTTCGATGTGAAGTCGTGCCTTCCAACCCTCTTAACCCTTACAGCAAAAGTCTTTACGTTTCTCAATCTTTCTTCGCAGAACTTCAATACGAAATCGTCAAGTTCGTCCAACTTGCAGTGTAAACAAGGTGAAAACGAGACGATTCCAAAGACCTTCTTCAGTCTTTCATCTATCCTATCCTCCGTAAATATCCATATCCTTCCCCTCTCGATCTTGTATCTAAATCTTACTCCCAACTTCCTAATGTTTTCCAAGAGTCTCTTCTCCCACTTTCTCCTAACGTAATCCGATTTCAAAAATATCTCAGAGTATCTTACGAGATATCTCATGCTCCCATCATGCGGGGGGAGGGATTTGAACCCTCGAACCCCTACGGGACGGGACCCTAAATCCCGCGCCTTTTCCTGACTCGGCAACCCCCGCTAACTGCATTAACATCAACCTTAATAAAAACGTATCGCTAGGTTCATTATGAAGATCTTACCTTTAGCCTTCGATTCGTTCGGTGCCAGAAGCATGTGCACCGTGATTGAAACTAAGGATGTCAAGATCGTGATAGATCCAAGCGTAGCCCTTGCGCCAAAGAGGTTTGGACTTCCGCCTCACGAGATCGAGTTAAAGAAGAAGGATGAACTTTGGCAAAAGATAAAACGTGAAGTCAAGTCTGCAGATGTCGTCGTAATCACGCACTACCATTACGACCATCATAATCCAAGCGAACCGGAAGTGCTGAGCGGTAAGGTCGTTCTCTTAAAACATCCAAGTAAGGCTATAAATCTCAGTCAAAAGAAGAGATCGAGATACTTCCTGAGTCTTTTAAATGCAAAGATCGAGTTTGCGGATTCAAGGACGTTTGAATTTGGAAACACGATCGTAAAGTTTTCAGATCCGGTTCCTCATGGGAAAGATGACAGACTTGGATACGTGTTGGAGGTTCTGATAGAGGAAGATGGGAAGTTTCTGTTCACATCGGACGTTGAAGGTATGCCTTTGGACGATCACTTGAAATTCATCCTAAACTCAAATCCAGACATCGTGTTCATGGATGGTCCCATGACGTACATGCCACACGTGTTTGGAAGGAGATTGTTAGAGAGATCTCTGAAAAACATAAAGACGATCATGGAAAAGACAGACATGAAAACTCTGGTTTTGGATCATCATCTCCTCAGAGACATCGGTTGGAAAGAAAAGATCTTTGAGATCTTTGATCTTGGTGAGGAGTTGGGTGTAGTAGTTCAATCTGCGTCTGGATTCATGAGAAAGGAGGAATGCCTACTAGAAGCAAGGAGAAAAGAACTTTACGAGACCTTGAAGTAACTCATCGCAACCTTCCTAACCTTATCCACATGTTCCTTCGGCGTGTAAACCCCCACCTTCAGACTTTTCCTTTCTGCATCCTTCAAAGCCTTCACCAAACTTGAAACCTCATCCAACCTCTTCACCTCATCGTTCAACAAAACCATCGCACCGAACTCCTCACCCTCAATCTGTTTTGGAATATCAACGGCAATCCAAACCTCATCGACTCCACTAACCTCGGCTATCTCCCTTTCGATCTTATCAGCTTCATCCTCGATATTAACTCTCTCCATCTCAACGTACAAAGCCCTCTTGAACAACCTTCTCTTCATTAACATCTCAGATATCTCCTTGGGATAACCCTCCTGAGACCTTAAAAAGGTCATGAGGTTCCAGTCATCCATGTGAAAAAGATCTCTCGGATTTAAATTTCCCTCCTCTATGCAGAACCTCACGGCCTTTTCAAACATCTTTCTTGCAATCCTACAAACGTGATGATGATAGACTGTCGTATGCATCAGGAACCTCGATATGAGTAGAGATTCAGCCGATCTCAAACCCCCGGCCTCTATCATCATCTTCTTATCTACGAATTTTGTCTTGTTTATCAACCTCTGTGCGTCGAAGAGTCCATGAGCGACACCCGTATAATGAGAGTCCCTTATGAGGTAATCTATTCTGTCAGCGTCTATGTCACCCTTAACAACGTTGCAAGACTTTCCAGATACGAGATCCTTTATCTTTCTAAGACTTATACCCAGTTCACTCAAAACATCTTTAATCTCGCCCCTTTTAAGTACAACTTCGACGTTTTCATGATTCAAACCCAAGTAATCCTTCACAATGACCTCACCGCAGTGTGAAAAGGGGGTGTGAGCTATGTCGTGTAACAAGGCCGAAGCCAGTATCTCCATCCTTTCACACTCGTCAACATCCATCCTCTCAACCAACTTCCTCGCAACCTCCATGACACCCAAGGAATGCTCAAATCTCGTATGATTTGCACCTGGAAAGACAAGATTTGCAAATCCAATTTGAGATATCCTCCTCAACCTTTGAAACTCCTGAGTGTCTATGATCTTTATCATCCAATCATCGATCTTCAGAAGTCCGTGGATGGGATCCTGTATCAGTTTCATTTGTATATGTTACATTATAACATATATAAATCTGTCCAAATTTGATTATCAATTTTTTATTAAAATAATTACAACAGCCTTTTTAAACAGCTCAACTTATCGAGCTTTAAGGGGCCGTAG
>CAZUUE010000022.1:0-8146 GCA_964623695.1 uncultured archaeon | reverse complement strand
GTATAATTATGGGTGCTTGTTACTAGTTCCTTGCAAAAATATATAGAATGCTTCACTGATCATCGATTGAATAGAAACAAGCTGTTTAGGTAAGTAAAAGTTCAATCGCCATCAACGACACACCAATCAAGCTTAAACAGATTGACCATGATAGCCTTAAAAAATTTCTTAAGTATTGTGCTCAACGGTCTTCATGTCAAAGGTTTTAATGGTGATCATAGATGGTGCCAGCGATAGAGGATCTAAGACACCGTTAAGCTCTGCAAGAAAGCCAAATCTTGATGAGATTGCAAAGATGGGTATAAACGGTATAATGGATACGATCAAGCCAGGTGTCAGACCGGGAAGTGACACTTCTCATCTGGCACTCTTGGGTTACGATCCGTTTAAATTTTACACAGGAAGGGGTCCAATTGAGGCTGCTGGCGTTGGAATCGAACTTAAGGAAGGTGACGTCGCATTTAGAGTGAACTTCGGAACTGTTAAAGGAGATGGAAGTGTCTTTGATAAGATCGTAGTGGACAGGAGAGCCGGAAGGATAAGCGATACGGATGAACTCGTTAAGGCTGTTAATGAAATCGATATAGGTGTTGAATTCGTGTTTAAGAGGGGGAGTGGGCATAGGGGTGCTTTGGTTTTGAGAGGAGATCTTTCCGATAGAGTAAGCGATGTAGATCCGAAGAAGATCGGTGAGAGGGTTAAGATGTGCGTTCCACTTGTTGAAGATGAAAAGGCGAGAAAGACTGCTGAAATCGTCAACAACTTCGTTCAGATATCTCACGAAGTCTTGGAGAATCATCCTTTCAACTTAGAGAGAGCTAGAAAGGGTTTGTTAAAGGCGAACGTTCTTTTGCTTAGAGGTGCTGGCAAGGTTCCGAATTTACCGAAGTTTGAGGATAGATTTGGTTTAAAACTTGCTGTGATATCGGGGACGGCGTTGATAAAGGGTGTCGTGAAGATAATAGGAGGTGACGTGATAGAAGTCGAAGGCGCCACGGGTGGGAAGGACACGAACCTGAACTCAAAGGTTAAAGGAGCCTTGAAGGCACTGAAAAGTTACGATTTTGTTCTCTTACACATAAAGGCTACGGACGAGTATGGACACGACGGTGACTTTGAAGGTAAGAGGAGATTTATTGAGAAGGTTGATGAGGCACTGAAACCCCTCTTAAATTTGGACTTCTCAGAGGTCTGTCTCATAGTTACAGCGGATCATTCGACTCCGGTTAGCGTCAGAGATCATACAGCAGATCCAGTTCCAGTTACCATAGTTTACAAAGATGTAAGAGTTGACGATGTGGATGAGTTTTCAGAGTTAAAAGCTTATAAAGGGGGACTTCATAGGATAACTGGTAACGATCTGTTTAACATCGTGCTCGATCTCATAAACAAAGCCGAGAAGTTCGGTGCGTGAGATGTTAGAGAAGTTGGTGATTCCAAGGAATACGAAGTTTGAGGAGAGGAACATAGTTGTTGAGGGTGACGCTTTGATAGGTGCAAATTCGAAGGTAGGATACGGTATAATTGCAAGGAAGGTTGTCGTGGGAGATAGAGCTGAAATCTCTGGTGACATACTCGGGAGAGAGGAGGTTAGATTGGGCTCGTGGTGTAGCGTGAAGGGGAACGTGATAAGTAAGGGAGACGCTTACGTGGGTGAGTTTACAAGCATAGATGGAAGGTTGACAGTTTATGGAGACCTTGAGATAGGAAGAAACGTGAAGATAAAGAAAGGATTTGAGGCTAGGGGTCTGATAACAGTTCAGGATCCCATGCCGATCGTGATCTTCATACTCTTATACATACTAACCATGTTGAGGCTTGGTAAGGTTGAAGAGATAGATATCGAGCCCGAAGAGTTTTTCATGCCTTTAGAGATCCCAGAGAACTCTGAATTAACCTTGGATTACATAAAGACCAGAAGAGATGTCAAGATTGAGGGTAGCAGGGTCTTGGGGAATCTTAGATGCAGGGATGCTGAGGTGCTTGAGAGTGAGCTTTATGGAAGCGTTAGGGGTAGAGATGTGAAGGTTAACGGGAGCAGGATTCATGGTGTCATTGAAGGTAGGGACATATATCTGTTGAGCGGAAGTGTTGTGTTGGGTAAGATAGTTGCCGAGAACGTCTACATGGAGGAAGGTTGTATCGTTGAGGGATCGATATTCGGGAAGAGGGGTGTTTGGATAAAACCGATCGTAGATGAGAGTTGAAACTACATCGAAGGAGTTTGCAAGGATTGTGAATGGGAAGGAGATAAGTTCAGATAGGCCAAAGACTGTAATTAAGGGTTCAAGGGAGATCGTGATACTGGCAGATGTAATGAAGAAGAGAGATCTCTTTTTAAAGATCGTCAAGGATTTCGAATGTGATATAGATGTCGACATCAAGGTTTTCATATCTCCCACATGTCCTTCCTGTCCTCATGTCGTTGAGGAGGTGTCATCTATTCCAGCGAGGAGAATAGAGATAATAGATGTCACAGAATATCCTGAGATGGCCGAGATGTACGATATAACCTCGGTTCCTACTGTCTTGATAGGTGATGTTAAGCTGATTGGAAAGGTTGACAGACACGAAGTTCTAAGGTGGATCGAGTGTGATAGAAGGGAATACTTTGCAAAGCTCTTAAGGGATGGAAGAATTGAAGAGGTCATAAAAGATGTTAAGGAGAAGGGAGATGCGAATTTACTTGTGGATCTTTTGACCTACAAGGATTTCATCGTTAGGTTGGGTTCGATGGTTGCGATTGAGGAGATCGCTAAGGAAAATCCAGAGATAGTCGAAGGTGTTAAGGGAAGGATAAGGAAGCTCTTGAAACACGACGATTACAGAATAAGACAAGATACAGCTATGTTACTTGGAGAGATCGGGAGCTATGAAGATTTGGAGTTCATTGAGGAAATTTTAAGGGAAAGTTTTGATGAGAGTTTGGTTGAGGCGATCGAAGAAATCAAGAAGCGAATGAGATAGAAAAAGATTTTTTACAAACCTAAAGATGTGAAGATGTGAAGGTTGTAGTATCGGCTACGAGCTTTGCCGACGTTTTGAACGCTATGAAGGTTGCAGATATAATAGAGCTTAGATTGGATCTTTTTTCAACTTTCCCAGATGAAAGAAAGATCTCTGGAATTGAGAAACCTATAATAGTGACCATCAGAAGGGTTGAGGATGGTGGAAAGTACGACGGAGACGAATGCGAAAGGATAGACATGCTCTTGAGATATTCAAGGTATGCAAGTTACGTTGATTTGGAGTGCGATTTAGAGGATGAAACATTCAAATCTATCAGATGTTCAAAGATCGAATCTTATCACAACTTTAAGGAAACACCGAGTTACGAATTCTTAAAGGATTTGGTGGAAGGGAGGAGGGGAGAGATATTTAAGATTGCGACACTTGGAAGGGAAAGGGGAGATTTTTTAAAGATTGCAAAGATACTTTGTGAGTACGACGATGTCGTAGCTTTTTTGATGGGTGAAGATTTTGCATGGACACGCATTCTAGCGTGCTTCTTGGGTTCACCGTTTGTTTACTGTTCCATAGGTAAATCGATTGCTCCAGGACAGCTCGATGCTTTTAAGGTCAGAAAGATCCTTGGTTTGATGAGATGATAATCCATGGTAAAGCTTACAACGATGATGAGATCGTATCTAAGCTTAATCGGTTAGTCGTACGTTGGTTTAAGGGGAAGTTTAAGACCTTCACACCCCCCCAAAGGTATTCGATAGTTCCAGCTTTGGAGGGTAAGAACGTTCTCGTTACATCTCCGACTGGGAGTGGGAAGACCTTAGCAGGATTCTTACCAGTCATAAGTGACCTCGTGAGTTTGGCGGAAAAGGGAAAACTTGAAGATAGGATTTACGCAGTCTACGTTTCTCCGCTCAGAGCTTTAAACAACGACATAAGAAGAAATCTGGAGGAACCTTTGAGGGAGATATACGAGATCGCTAAGGAGGAAGGGGTAGATTTACAGGAGATAAGGGTTGCCGTTAGGACAGGAGACACAAAACCCGATGAAAGGATCAAACAACTCAAAAAACCTCCTCACATACTTATAACAACCCCCGAAACACTCGCAATAGTCCTATCCACTCCAAAGTTTTCAAAGTACCTCAAGGGTGTTAGATATCTGATAATTGATGAGATTCATGCATTGGCTGAGAACAAGAGAGGGACACATCTAACGCTATCAATGGAAAGACTTCAAGAGATTCAAGAGGGCGACATGGTTAGGATCGGGTTATCTGCAACGATACATCCGTTGGATGAGGTTGCAAGGTTTTTGGTTGGATTTGAGGATGGAAAAGAGAGAGATTGCATAGTTGCAGATGTTACGTTTGAAAAAAAGATGGATATAAAGGTTTTATCGCCTATAGAAGATTTTTTCGGTGCTACAGCTGAGGAAATCAGTGAGAAACTTTACAAAACGATTGCTGAAATGATAAAGAATTGTAGAACTGCTCTGATATTCACGAACACTAGAAGTGCCACCGAAAGAGTCGTTTATCACCTTAAAAAGTTGCTACCCGATTATCCCATAAAGGCTCATCATAGCTCACTCTCAAGGGAGGTAAGGCTTGAAGTTGAAGAAGATTTGAAGAAGGGGTTGCTCAGTGCAGTAGTTTGCGTCGATCCAGATTCTAAAGTTGTCACAGAGGAAGGAGTTAAGAGTATAAAAGATATGAGGCATAATAAATTCGTTTTAGGCGTTGAGGATGGTAAGGTTAAGTTTGTTAGGTTCAGGGATTTGCAAGAGATCGACTACAACTCCACGGGTTTGTGTATAAGAACCGCACTTGGCTTTGAGATAAAAGTTACGAGAGAGCACAAGTTGCTAACGATAGATGAAAGTTTAAAATGGATTGAAGCTAAAAAGTTGAGAGAGGGTGATTACGTAGGCATTCTAGGAAAGATTGTATATCCAGAGAAAGAGCTGAGCTTGATCGAAATACTTCCAAATTCAGCTTATGTAAAGTTAACCAGTAATTTTTTGGATAAGCTGAAGAAAAATGTCATACGTAAATTCGGCTCGATAAACGCTTTTGCACGGAAGATGGGTATAAATCAAAGTCATCTAATCAGACAGTTAAATGGGCTGTATCCTTTCAGATGGGATAAGTTAAGAGTGATATTAGACGAAATCGATATGGAAATGACGCAAGACGACATAACCGAAGTACGATCTGATAAGAAAAGGAATATTTTAGGTGTAAAGACGTTTACACCATTCATTGCTCGTCTTTTGGGATTTTGGCTTGCCGATGGTTCTCGGAAAAGTGGAGCATTGACGATGTTTTCAAGCGATCTTGACATGTTAAAGAAATATGGGGAAGGAATCAGAAAGGAGTTGGGAGTTAAACCACGTTACAGGAAAAAGAACGAAGGCACGTATCGTTTGGAGATTTATTCTAAGGTTATAGCAGACATGTTCAAGGGACTTACCGCATGGGATAAGAAGTCCAAAGAAGGTGTTTTTCCGTCAATGCTGTTTACGCTACCGATAGAACACAAGAGACAGTTTCTCTCCGGTTACTTCGACTGTGATGGTTATCTTGAGGTGAAAAACGGTATAATCTATTCAGCCGGATTTATGACCACCAACTATGAGTTTGCCGAGGGTATAAGGGATCTACTACTGTCGTTTAGTATTATCGCATCGATAAGGAAAAGAGATTACGACGAAATTCAGAATTTTAGAGGTAGGATCTTCAAAAAGAAAGGAAATTTTTACACAGTCGCTATTTCAGGTGGAGAATACCTGAAAAAATTCTTTGAGGTAATTGATCCTTGGAGGAATGAGTTAAGTAGGGTTAAAGAGTTCAAGTTTTCGAGTTATTTTAACAAAGATGTAATACCTAAATTGGGCAAAATACTTAGAGATGTCAGATTAAAGCTTGGTACAAGCACTTATAAACTTCAAAAAGAGTTATACAATCCAGAGAAAGTAGAACTTGGCAAAAGAAAGATAAGTAGAAGAAATTTGGTGAAGTTACTCGATTACTACATTAAACAAGCTAAAAAATTGAACGATCGCAAACTCGTTGAGGAGCTAACGTATCTATCATCGTTGGCTAGGGGAGATATATTATTTGACAAAATCGTGGAAATAAAGCCAGTAGAAATCAAAAAAGCCTATGGTATAATAGACTCAGAGTCCGAAAACTATGTTGTAAACGGGTTCATATCTAAAAACAGCTCAACATCGCTTGAGCTTGGCATAGACATAGGATACATTGATTTGGTTATTTTGATAGGTTCTCCAAAGAGTATAAACCGTGCCTTACAGAGAATCGGCAGAAGTGGTCACAAATTACACGAAACGAGTGTTGGTAGGATAGTTGTAGTTGATCAAGACGACTTGGTTGAGTGCACAGTGCTGGTTAAGGAGGCTTTGGCTAAGAGACTTGACAGAATACACATACCCAAGAAACCACTTGATGTTCTTTGCCAGCACATCGTCGGAATGGCATTGGAGAGAAAGTGGAAGGTTGACGAGGCTTTGAGGGTTATAAGAAGGGCTTATCCTTACAAAGACTTAACAAGAGAAGAGCTGATAGAAGTTTTACGCTATTTGAGTGGTAAATATTCGGAATTGGAGAAGGAGAGGGTTTACGGTAAGATATGGTTTGATGAAGGGAGCATGGAATTTGGTAAACGTACGAGGCTGTTGAGACCCATTTACTACCTAAACGTCGGAACAATACCCGACGAGGTTGCTATAACAGTCGTTACAAAGGATGGTAGGTTTATAGGTAAGGTTGAGGAGGAGTTTGCAGAGAGGTTGGTTGAGGGAGACGTGTTCGTCTTAGCCGGTAAAACCTTCAGATTTCTCTATTCAAGGGGGATGAGCATAGTTGTAGAGGAAGTTGAGGGTGTTAAGCCAACTATACCGAGTTGGTTTTCGGAACAGTTGCCTTTGAGTTACGACTTAGCCTTGAGAATTCAGAGGTTTAGGCGACTGATGAATGAGATGATCGAAAACAGAGGTATTGAGGAGATAATAGACTTCCTTTGCAAGGAGTTCAACTTGAGTTATAGTTCTGCTAAGGCTATATACAATTACTTCTACGAGCAGAACGAATTCAGCAAAATTCCAAAAGATGAAAAGATTTTGATAGAGATCTTTAACGATGGAAGGTACTTCTGTTATGTCTTTCATACGCTTGTTGGTAGGAGAGCGAACGATGCTATATCCAGGGTTTTTGCTTACAGAATAGCAAGGGCTAAGGGTTGCGACGTTAAGATCTGTTTGACAGATAACGGGTTTATGCTTAAGTTACCGTTCAGACTTAAAAAAGATGAAATAATGGATCTCTTCGATTTAAAGAACTTCAGGGAGGATTTGATATCTTCACTTGAAAAGACCGAGCTTTTAAAGAGGAGATTTAGGCATGTTGCCGTTAGAAGTTTGATGATATTAAGGAATTACTTAGGTAAGGAGAAGAGCGTTTATAAACAACAGATAAGTGCCGACAACATTTTGAAGCTAATCAAAAAGAGGTATCCAAACTTTCCAATTCTCAAGGAGACTTACAGAGAGATAGTTGAAGATTACATGGACGTTGAGAACGCCATGAGATATCTAAGCAGGATTGGGAAAAATGTTGAGATAGTTGAAACACCGATGGTTAGCCCGTTCGCACTGAACATGTATCTCGTTGGAGAGGAAGATGTTGTTCTTATGGCGGATAGGAGAGAAATCCTGAGGAAGTTGCATGAGATGATAGTTGAGAGGATATCTAAACGCTTCTGACCTCCTCCCCCTAAACCGTAGATGACAAAGTTTGCAATTAGACCAACCTAAATAGGTGAGAATTTTTATTTATATTTATATTTAATACTCTAAATTTTTATCTGATTGCCAAATATTTAACTTTGTCATCTACTGTAAAGTGGGAAGCTTTCTTAGATAACATGTTTGGGCTTCCGCCTTAAATACCAAAGCCGAAATGAAATTGAGGTGATAGAATGTTCGGAAGCCAAGTATATGTAGGAGTGGATGTACATAAGAATTACTCTTAGGTATGTGCGATGGATGAGGGAGGAAAAATCTTTTACGAGAGAAAAGTTCGATCAGAAGAGCTCGAAGAAACGATTAAAGGAATACCGGGAAACAAGACGGTCATCTTGGAACCAACGACAGTAACGA
>CAZUUE010000021.1:0-8273 GCA_964623695.1 uncultured archaeon | reverse complement strand
CGGTGATATTTTTTGTACTTAAGGATAGTATACTTATATATTATATTATATTATTATTATTAATATTATAAATTAATTCAAATATAATAACTTATCTTTACGCATGCAATAATTAAGAGATGTATAGAACAAGGTTTGATGAAATGTTACGATAACAGAACTTATATGCAAAAAGCTTACCTACTTAAGCAGACAAATCCAATAACTGAATCTGCGGGATACTGTGAAAGATCATTGAGCAAGAACGTAACAAAGGTTTTTAAAGATCTACGTAACCATCTCATTACATGAATCTGAGTGAAGCTATGGAACTTTTAAAGAGATACATTAAGAATGAAAAACTGATAAAACACTGCATAGCAACGTCTGCAATAATGAAAGAGCTTGCGAAAGAGTTGAATGAGGATGAAGAAAGATGGGCTTTGATCGGACTCTTGCATGACATCGATTACGAGATTGTCCAGGGAGACATGAAGAAACATGGAATCGTTGGATCTGAAATTCTAAAGAATGAGGGTTTTGACGACGATTTCTGTGAGACTGTTAAACATCACAATTATCATCTCTTTGAACCAAAAAGGAAGGAGGAGATAGCATTGGTGGCTTCAGATAACATATCTGGATTGATCGTTGCATGTGCACTCGTTAAAGGTAAGAAGGTAACCTCGGTCACACCGAAGACCGTTAAAGAGAAGTTCAAGGAGAAAAGCTTTGCAAGGGGTTGTAACAGAGAATTTATAAAGAAAATTGAGGAGATTGGAATAAGCTTAGATAGGTTCTTCGAGATAGCAATAGGGGCTTTGGTGAGTGTCAAGGATGAACTTGGTCTGGATTGATGTTCTCGTTGTATTTACAATCTACTGGATAACAATCACAATACTTAAAGGGAAACTTGAGAGTAGGAACGTATCGGTCATTGGACCGATCTTACTGGTAAGGACGAAGAGAGGTTTAAATCTGTTGGACGCCTTAGCAAAAAACAAAAGATTTTGGAGATTTTTTGGCAATCTCGGTATATCCTTAGTTCTTTTTGGAATGTTTTACATGATATTTCTTATTTTAATCATGGACTACGTCATGATAACTTCTCCTCCAAAGCCTTCTCCGATGACGAGTCCAAGAAACATCTTATTGATCCCAGGCTTAAATCAATTCATACCGTTCGTTTGGGGTCTCATAGGATTGATAGTAACTTTAATAGTTCACGAATTTAGTCATGCGATACTCTCAAGGGTTGAAGATGTGAAAGTAAAATCCTTGGGTGTCGTATTCGCTCTGATCCCAATTGGAGGTTTTGCGGAGCCTGATGAGAAGGAGCTTTTAAAGAAGGAGAGAAAAAGTAGGATGAGGATATATTCTGCTGGAATAATGGCAAACTTTCTAATAGCCCTTGTATCGTTTTCAGTCTTCTTCCTGTTACTAGGATTCTTAAAACCTCACGTCATCGTTTTAAAGAGCTTTAACGATTTGTTTGATGAAGGGGACGCAATTCTAAGTATAAACGGTTTCGATGTAGAAGATGCGAAGGACGTTTTGAATGCAATCGATAGTAAGGTTGATTTCGTCGTTAGAAAGAAAAACGGTGAGATCATCTCTTTTGAGATCGAAGATCCTAAGATGGGTGTTTACGTTCTTGAGATACTGAAGGGAACGCCAGCGGAAAGTGTTGGGTTAAAAGAGGGTTCCGTAATTTTATCCATAAATGATATCGAAACTCCGAATACAGAAGTTTTCAGAGATATAATGCTTAGAACAAAGCCAAACGAGGTCGTGAATTTGAAGGTGTTGGAGGATGGAGAGATCAAGACTTACAAGGTTACCTTGTCCGAGAAGGATGGACACGGATTCTTGGGTGTGCTGATCGGTGGGGACTACCTTGGTGGCGCTGTCATCGGTTACTCAAAGAACATAATAAAATCGCTGACGAACATACCCAAGGGAATTCATGGTCTCTTTTATCTTACAGCCATGCCATTTTACTTCAGAAGCTTCGATGGAATCACAAACTACTTCACACCGAAAGGAATATTTAAGAACCTTGGAGATGTCGTGTTTTATCTGTTAAATACTTTTTATTGGGTAGCCTGGCTTAACTTCTACGTCGGACTCTTCAACTGTCTCCCGGCAATACCCTTAGATGGTGGAAGGTTTTTGAACGATCTGTTGATGTACTTCATGAATGAGAGGTTTGTGAATGCAATAACAAAATCTTTGGCACTCTTTGTCTTCCTATCGATACTGATGTCGATAATAGTGCCTAACATGAACCTATGATCCTCTTATACGCTATTATACATCCAGGATCTGGCTTTAGATAGTCTTCAAAATATGCGTAAGCTCTAGCTCTGCAACCTCCGCAGACGTATCTGTATCTGCAATCACCGCAGACCTCTATCTTATCCTTGTCTCTTAAATCCTTAAGAACCTTGTTGTTCTTCCAAAAATCCAAGAAATCTTCTCCATCCTTGAAATCCTTGATGTTAGCAAGTTTCAATGGGAAAAAGACGCAAGGTTCTATGTTTCCATTCGCCCTCATCGCAAGATAAAACCTACCGCAACCACATCCACCTATGAACTCAGATAAAACCTTGAGTCTACCTTCAAGCCTTGGATTGTAAAAGTGAGTTGGAACAACACCACTCTCCTCTTGCAGAGCAACTCTGGCGTAGTAAGGTGCAGTCGACATGAAGTTTATTCCAGTAGACTTCAATCTGTTCCAAAGCTCCCTGAGTAGTTTCTCCTTCTCCTCAGCACTCAGATCCATCTCGAAGTCTCCCCTTCCGACCGGAATGAAGTTGTAAAGCATGAACCACTGAACTCCAAGTTCCTCAGCCAAGTCCATGATCTTTGGAATGTCGTGAACGTTTATCTTCGTTGCAGTTGTAGATATGCACGTTATCAGTCCAGCAGATACACAGTTCTTTATACCTTCAACAACCTTGTCGTATATACCCTTTATGCCTCTGAATCTCTCATGTGTCTCCTTTGTCCCATCCAAGCTTATCTGAACATACCAAACACCTATATCCTTCAGTTTTTGAACGTTCTCCTTATTCAAAAGCGTTCCGTTAGTCGCAACTGCAACGAACATCCCGTGATCTCTAACTGCTTTGGCAAGTTCGAAGAAATCCCTTCTTATCAGAGGTTCTCCACCACTGAAAGCTATTGCCGTAACCCCCGCATCCGCCAGTACTTCCACAGCCTTCAAAGCCTCTTGTGTGTTGAGCTCATCCTTCCAAGGTTTTCCAGCGGTTGAATAGCAGTGTTTGCATCTCAAGTTGCACGCATATGTAACATCCCAAACGATTAGGAAAGGGGCACCTGGAACAAAAGGTTTCGTGACTCCAAATTCAGCCAAACCTCTCAAAACCGATATAAATCCTCTGCGCCAGTAAGGATCCATCAACCTCTCTTTTAAAACCTCCTCAGTTCTATCATCTCCAAAAGTTCTCAATCCGGCCTCGATTAACTTCTTTATAGCTTTGAATTCGATACTCTTAAGATCTTTACCTTCCGCATAAGCTAACAAGAACTTGTCAAGCTTCACAACTCCATCCCTGTCCTTTTTAAGGGTGTGTTTGATTGCCATCCTCGTAATCGGATTTCCAACGATATGACCAAAGAACTCAACCATTCTGTCCATGCAACTTTACCTATTTTGTTTTGTATTTTAGTTTATCGATTATACGAGACAAGATCTCGATTGCTATATCTACCTCGTCCCTACCTATGATCAGGGGAGGGAGGAATCTCAAATTTTCTTCTGATGTTGCATTCAAAACTAACCCCTCCTTTAGACCCTCATCTACAATTTCAAAGGCATATTCAAACCTTGCACCGATCATCAATCCCAAACCTCTAACGTCTTCACTGATCTCGGAGATCCTTCTCTTAAAGTACTTTCCAACATCCTCAGCGTTATCAATTAATTTCTCTTTCTCAATGACCTCTAAGGTTGCAAGAGATGCGACACATGCTAACGGATTACCGCCAAACGTTGATGCATGATCTGTGAATTCAAGATCTTCGGCTATCTCATCCGTAACTCCAACACATCCAATTGGAAAACCCGAACCCATCGCCTTCGCCATGGTAATCACGTCAGGCTCAACACCGTAATGATCCTTTGCAAACCACCTCCCAGTTCTACCAAATCCTGTTTGAATCTCATCTATGACAACCAGAAAGTTATGTTCATCTCTTTCTTCGAATATGGCATCTACAAAGTTCCTTTCAAGAGGATAAACACCAGCCTCACCCTGGACAAGCTCAATTATGATACATGCGGTTTGATCGTCAACCTTCCTTTCTAAATCGTTCAAGTTGTTTGGTTCTACGAATTCAACCGGCTGAATCAACGGTTCAAAAGGTCTTCTAAACTTTTCTTTCCAAGTTACAGATAGAGATCCCATCGTTCTACCATGAAATGAGTTCTTCAACGCTACGAACTTCTTCCTCTTCGTGACCTTCCTTGAAATCTTCAAAGCACATTCGACAGCTTCAGTCCCACTGTTGCAAAAGAAGAACTTGTCCATACCACTTATCTCCTTCAACTTCATCGCCAACTCTATCTGTGGCTTCGTGTAAAACAGATTTGAAACGTGAACAAGCTTTTTCAACTGCTCTTCGACCCTGCTTATGAAGTGGGGATGAGAGTGCCCTATCGAGATGCAGGCGATTCCAGAAACTAAATCTAAGTATCTTTTTCCATTCACGTCGTAAAGCCAGCAGCCTTCTCCCTTAACAAAGAGAACCCTTTTTCTTTTGTAAAACTGTATCAAGTATTTCCTTTCGAGTTCAAACCAGTTCATGCGTGAAGTTTAAGTTGGATTAATTTACTTTTGCTTGAATTGAATCATTAAGTTACTGCATGTTTATTGGCTGTTTCAGTTTTCATAGAAAGACATAGAAATATATCGAAAATTGGTTAATGAAACGTTTTAAAGGAATGAAGCTTTACCATCCGTGAAGACCTGAAATTGATGAGGGGAAGATGTGAGTGCTACGGGATGTGGGGACTCTGGGTTGCCCCGAAGGGGAGGATAAGTCCGATGATATCCTCTCTGATGAAAGGAGAGCTGAGGATGATGCATCTCAAGGGCTTGATGGGAGTTCCGTAAAATTCCGTGAACTCCCACCATGTCCAAACCCTATACAAGAGTTAACGCTTGCAAATCTTAACAAAATTTTCAAGGATCCTTAAACCTACCTTTCCACTCTTTTCTGGATGGAACTGAAATCCAATGAAGTTATCTCTAAAAACTGCAGAGACAAAATCTATTCCGTATTCGGTTTTGGTTAGCACGAACTCTTCGTCAGTAACGAAGTGATAAGAATGAACAAAATAGACAAAGCTACCATCTTCAACTTCATCCAACACTTCGTGATCCTTAACGATCCTTATTTGATTCCATCCCATGTGTGGAATCTTTCCAACCCAGTCTGGAAATCTAACGACCCTCCCAGGTATCAGGTTCAGACCTCTATGCAAACCTCCCTCTTCACTCTCGCTTGCAAAAAGCTGCATTCCCAAGCAGATTCCCAGGACGGGAACTTCAGCATTTGTAATCAAATTTGAGTAAGGTTTCAAGTTTTCCATTGCGGATTTGAAAGCTCCAACACCCGGTAAAACTATCCCTTCAGACCTTTTTATGACGTTTGGATCGTTTGTAACCTTGACCTCACAACCTACATGCCCTATAGCCTTACTTATACTCTTTAAGTTTCCGACACCGTAATTCACTATTACAATCACATGAATTCAAAGTTAGGATCGATTAAAAAGTTTAGCGTAAAAGGTAAGCTTTATTTAGTTGTAGCTCTTTCAGGTATTGAAATGCGTAATGAAAGATTGGCGAACGTGATATATGGAAGACTGCTATCAAAATGTAAAGTTAAAGATTTGATGAAAATGATAAGAGAAAATCCAAATGCAAACTTTTACATAATTGCATCCAGAAGGGATCCACTGAGAGTTGAGATAAAGGTTGACAAAAACAGTAACTATCGATACGAGAATGGTGAGAGGCTTGTGATACCAATTCCAAAGAGGTTCGCTGTTCTTGAACCGGATGAAAACTACTTCAGACAGACTTTAAAGGCAAACATATCTTTAGCCGTTAGTGGAGCCAAGGAGAGGGAGTTACACGTATGATCTGCAAGAGATGCGAGGGAAAAGGATACATCGAGGTTGAAGAGATCTGTAAGGTATGTAACGGAACTGGTAAGGCAAAGAGCTTCGATCCAAAGATGACTTCTGAACTTTCAAAGGAACAAATAGAAATGTTTCTGAAGGGAATATGTGGAGCATGCAGAGGAACTGGAAAGATAAAGAGGCTGGTTATCTGTAACGAGTGTAAGGGGACAGGAAAAGCTGGGAGATGTAAGATCTGCGGTGCCAAGATTGTTGGAGATCATGATCTCTGTTCGAACTGTAAAAAGAAACCTCATGCCTATCTTTTGAGGAACAGCTGTGGAATTGAAGACTTGAGGTTAAACAGAATATATGTTGGGAAGGTTTCAGCTGTGACAGACATAGGTGTATTTGTTCAGTTGAACAAAAGGTTGAGAGGTTTGATTCATAAAAGAAACTTGAAGGATGAGCTTAAAGAGGAAGAAACGGTTTTAGTTAGGGTTGCTAGTATAAGACCATCTGGTGAGATCGATCTGACACTTGAAAGGATGGATGACTATGTCGTCATCGAGATTAAGAAGGATGTCCCAATTGTTAAGATCTCTGATATTGAAGGTTATTTGGGTAAGGTCGTTGAAGTTAGAGGTAAGGTAGTTCACGTAAAGTTGACCAAGGCGACAGTCTTCACAATCGTAGATGAAACTGGTAGTGTAAATGCTTTAGCTTTTGAAGATGAGAGAGCTTATCCAGAGATCGACGTTAATGACATAGTTTCGATCGTTGGAATCGTGAGAAAGAGAGAGAAGGTTCAGATCGAAGTCCTTGAGATGGAGAAGTTGCTTGGAAGCGAGGCTTACGAGATTCAAAGATCAATTCAAAGAGAGCTTGAAAGGAGAAGCGAACCTACATTTGTTGGCTTTCTTATTGAAAGCGAGATTCTAGAGAGGCTAAAACCGGAAATGATGGCGGTTGCGAAGGAACTTAGAAAAGCTGTCTTCGAATCACGTCCAATAATAATAAGGCATCATTGGGATGCGGACGGTGTTTGCGGAGGCGTAGCAATTGAAAGAGCATTGATGGATTTGGTTGAAAGGTTTCATCCAGATCCAGAGGCTAAGTATTACTTGGTTAGGCGTAGAATTTCAAGAGCCCCATTCTACGAGCTTGAAGATGTTGTAAAAGATTTGGATGAATCTTTGGAGGATGCTGAAAGGTATGGAGACAAGATTCCAATCGTTGTTTTGGTTGACAACGGTTCTGGGATTGAGGACATTCCAGCAATAAGACAGTTTTTAACGTTCGGTGCAGATGTAATAACGATAGATCACCATTATCCAGACGATGAAGTTGACAAGTATCTGCTTTACCACATAAATCCATACAAGGTTGGAGGTGACAGCAACTACACGGCTGGAATATTGAGCGTTGAAATTGCGAGAATGATAAATCCAGATGTAGACTTAAGGTTGTTGGCTGGAGTTTCTGTAATTGGAGATAAGGCTGAAGGCGAGGTTGAGAAGTACGTTGAGCTTACGGGGCTGAGTAGAGATGAACTGCAAGACATAGCTTTAGCTTTGGAGTTTGAAGGTTTTTACCTGAGGTTTAGACCATCTTCATACATAATACATGAGATACTTGGGTTTGGGAGGAAAGATAGGCAAAAGAACCTTGTAGAGATGCTTTCAAGTTATGCAAAGGAGGCTATAGAATCCCAGGTTAGAACGGCTATGGAAGGTTTGAAGGTTCAAGAGTTACCCAATGGGATAGTATTAGTTGCGTTGGATCTTGAGAACTATTCAAGAAGATTTACGTTTCCACCACCTGGAAAGTTAACCGGTGAAGTTCACGACAGAATAAAAAGTAGATACGATAGGATTGTTACGATCGGATACGGGCCGGATTTTGCCGTCATAAGAAGTGAGGGTGTCGAGTTGGACATACCAAGACTGGTGAGAGAATTGCAGGAAGAGGTTAACGCTGGAGTTGAGGGAGGTGGGCACTTAATCGTGGGATCGATCAAATTCATTCCAGCTAAGAGGAAGGAGGTTTTAGCAAGGTTGGCCAGTAAGATAGGTTCAATCTAAGGGGTTTTTACAATGTAATACCCGAGATTTAGATTGGGTATTATATTATTATATTA
>CAZUUE010000020.1:0-8443 GCA_964623695.1 uncultured archaeon | reverse complement strand
TTTAAAGGGCTTATATACTACCAACACACTTTCCGATCTACTGTTTAGGGCGGAGTAGCTGACCGATGTTCACTTAATTCTTAACAAAGCACTTAATGTTCCTTAAATCGGAAACTGTCGCTAACACTATACACAACCACGTTACCATCATCGTATATCTTTCTGAGATGCGAGAACTTATCAAACTTGATGTTGTAATGCATCTTTTCAAGGTAACCGATGTATATAAATGAAACGTTGTATTTCTTAAGTATCAAGTAATCCAAGCTCTCAGATTCGTATATCTTTTTTATATCGTTCCAACGTTCATTTAACACCCTTACAATCTTTTCATCGAAGTAACGCCAGAAGAACTCATGGCCTCCGTTGCAAAGGACGCTCTGCAACCCAGTGTATGCCGATACCCTTCCAGAGTAAGTGTAAGATTCGAATGGAGTCTCTCCAGGATATTCAACTACAACTCCTTCAAAACTCTGAAGGAAGTTCAAAGCTCTGTATTCTCCATAACGCTCAGTGTATAAGATACCGTCCAATCCTCTAAATTCCTTTGGAAGTCCAAAGGCGCAACCGAAAGGATAGATCCAGAGCGTTGCAATCAAGAGGAGAGAGAAAGCCCTATAAAACTTCTCGTACTTGTAACTTGGAAGTAAGAATCCAAAGCTTAACAGTATCCAAGCCTGAACGTAAGTCTTGAAAACCGTGTTCAGTCTTTCTATGCTTCCAGAGTACGGATCGTCGAGGTAAAGTATTTCGACGCACGAAAGTATCAAGAGAGCGATGAAGGTAACACCATGCTCAAACTTCCTCTCCTCAAATGTAAACTTCAAAAACACAAGTAGGAGTGGCAAGGTTAAGAAGAGAACTTGAAAACCCAAGAAGATCGCTGGAGTTGATATCACCATCGCTTTTAGGAAAGTCTTGGGTTCTTCGAGTAAAGCATAAACGAGAGGTAGCAATACAAGGGGCTGTGCTGTGATGAAGCTTAGGAGATCAGTTCTCTGCGTAACTATACCTACACCCTTTACGGCAGTTAAACTCAAAGTCAGATGAAAGGGCAAAAATGGAAGTATCAAGAGTGGAAGGAATGCGAAGGCATGATAGCGTTTGTAAATCAATATGAAGAACGTGAGTAAAGTTAGGTATGTAAAGAAGTCCCAGGAGTTAACGGTGAACATGAAACCTAACAGGAAGGACATGAAAGACAGTGTAGCCTTTCTACCATCCTTAATCCAATCGTACAGGCTTATGAGAAATGCTATCTGAAGGGGTATGGACATGAAGTGCGGATGGAGATCTCTGAAGAACAGGGTTGCAAGTGGAAACTCGTTTATTGTTCCCTTTATTACCCTAGTAACTGTCCAGAAGTTAAAAGCGTTCTTAAGATCTCCCAAGATCAGCATCTCAATTGTCTTTAGATTTCCAGAGAGTAGGAGAAATGGAATGGCAAACTTTCCGTTTCGAAAGACGAATGGTATCAGAGTTGATAGTGTCAATGCAAAGACAGTTGCGCAGGCTAAATTGTACGCTACCTGAATCTTCTCCATGCTCAAAACAGTCAGTATCGCATAGCTAACGTAACCCATGTAGTAGTAACAGTCCAATCTGTATCCAGCGAGATTTGGATCGAGAGGAGGCATCTTGTCACTCTTAACGATTGCGCTCAGAATTGCTACATCGCTCATCTTCTCTCCACCGAAGATGTCTGGATTGAAACACTCGTATGAGATGTAGAGTGAGAAGAAAAGAACGAAAAGGGCTTCAATCTTTAAAAATTCGATCAATATCTTTCTGAAGTTTTCTTTAACCGAGATCCAAAGTAGAGAACCGATTGTAACGTATATAAGGAAACCATAGAAAACTGAAGATCTGAAATCTAGGAGGAAGGATATCAGCCAAGTTAGGGTCGTTATCATAATCAAACCCAAGATCTTCGAGAGTGCTAAGTTTATTCTACTTGCCAGAGGGATTGAAAGGAAAGATATTATGTATAGATTTATCAGCCAGAGCCAGATCATGCCAAAACTCTTCCAGAACATAAAAAATCTTTGGGAGTTATACTGTATTAAGATATGAGGAGATATTTTAAACAGATCGCATACCTCCGATATGTTCAAAGTTTGTGTGCTTGGTGCAACTGGAATGGTAGGTCAGAAGTTCGTCCAACTGTTGTCAAGGCATCCTTGGTTTAAGGTAACGACATTGATGGCGTCTGAGAGGAGGGTAGGAAAGATATACGGTGAGGAGGTTGATTGGATAGTTTCGAGTGAGATCCCAAGGGATGTGTTCGATATCGAGATGGTTTCGATGGATCCGAAGAACTGCGATGCGGACATAGTCTTCTCAGCTCTGCCATCAGAAGTTGCAAGGGAGGTTGAACCAAAATTTGCAAGAGAGGGTTTTGTAGTTGCAAGCAACGCATCAGCATTCAGAATGGAAGATGACGTTCCTCTTGTGATCCCAGAGGTCAATCCAGATCATTTAAAACTTGTAGAATTTCAAAAGAGAAACAGAGGTTGGGATGGATTCATAGTGACCAATCCGAACTGCACGGCGATAATGCTCACGATAAGTCTGAAACCACTCATGGATCTAGGATTGAGATCGGTTAGAGTTGCCACTATGCAGGCTTTGAGCGGTGCGGGATACCCTGGAGTTCCATCTCTGGCTATAGTTGACAACGTGATACCGTTCATAAAAGGTGAGGAGGAGAAGGTTGAAAGTGAACCCTTGAAGATACTTGGAAGAATTGAAAATTGTAAGGTTGTCCCAGCTGACATAGAGATATCTGCATCCTGTCACAGGGTTCCAGTTATAGATGGGCATCTTGAAGCGGTTTGGGCTAAGTTTGATAGAGATGTCAAGATCGAAGAGATCGTTGAGGCTTTTGAATCTTTAAAGCCCTTGGATCTACCGAGTTCACCTAAGAAAGTGATAGTAGTTAGAAGAGAGATCGATAGACCTCAGCCGAGATTGGACAGAGATGAGGGTGGAGGTATGAGTGTCGTGGTTGGAAGGATAAAGAACGTCAGTGATAGAGAGGTCAGATATCTCGTCCTAGGTCACAACACGGTTAGAGGCGCAGCTGGGGCGAGTATACTGAATGCGGAGTTGATGATTAAGGAGGGTTACATCGATTAATTCAGACTTGATCGAGTGACTGTAACGTTACAGTGTATGTTAAACATCGTCGTATCATCACGGAGCAAAACTAAAAACAATCACCAGAATAAACTTTAACGACATCCCTACCAACTCTCAAAATCAGAGCTCCATCTTCATCCAAATCCAAAGCAAAACCTCTGTAAGTCCTGTTTACCGTTCTTACCGTAACGTTCTTACCGAGTGTTTCATTCAAATCTATCCATTCCTTTCTTATTTCACTCCAATCCCCATTCAAAAGTCTGTGATAATAACTCTCAAAACTCCTCAAGACACAATCCAAAACCTCAACCCTACTGAACTTCCTACCGTGTATATCCTTCAGAGATATCCCACACTCCGGTGTCGGGTTGTTTACGTTTATGCCAATTCCAACGATAACCAAGGGAAATTCAACCCCTCCAACAACCTCACAAAGTATTCCACAGAGCTTCCTGCCACTAAACATCACATCGTTTGGCCACTTAAGTTTGGCATTCAAGACCTTCGCAATCGAGACACCTACAGTTAAAGTCAGCTTTAGAACGTTCTCGATCGAGATTGGGAGAGTAATCGAAAAGTAGAGTCCGCCATCCTCACTCATCCAAGATCTTCCATACCTACCCCTACCAGCAGTTTGCCTTTCAGCTATGAACAAGGTCCGAGGCTTCAAAACCTCCTTAGCCCTGAGATTTGTAGAATCCGTGACTTTGTAATAATGTATCTCATCGACCAAACTCGAACGTTTACATACCAACGCAACCTCATAAGGAGAGAGATCTGGTGCCTTTACAATTCTGTACCCAACACCCCTTCTCTTCTCAATCACGTAACCCAAACCTTCGAGTTTCTTAACGAACTTCCATACAGATGTCCTACTAACTCCAAGTATCCTTGAAATCTTCTCACCCGATACACCATCCTTAAGCATCTCGATCACTTTAACAGATACCTCTTGAACCCCAACGATGTGAGGGCTGTGTACCATTCCTCAACAACCCCCTCAAAACCACTTTCAATATCGATCCTATCCTTAGTCAAAACTGCAACCTCCCTCCCCTCGAACGTGAAAGTTATCGATTCATCGGGCTTGGATATCGTTATGATGAATGGAGGATCTATTATCTTTATTTCCTTTTCATCTATTATTGCCCAATCTTTCAAAATCTTCTTAAGAGCTTCAAAACTTTCAATTATCCTTTCAACGTTCATGTCATCACCTTCAAGACTCTGACACGATCTCCGGCACGAAAGACGTTACCTTCAACTCTAACGATAATTCTGTCATTTTCAACACGTTCAACCATTCCTTCAACACAATTCAGAACCGAACTGAAGATCTTCTCAAACGACTCGTAAATCTTTAAAAGCTCTTTACCTAAGGTTGTCAATTCGGTTTTTCCACCCTCCGCACCACCCCTCTCACTCTCAACCACCTTTTCACCTAAAATCCTCTCCATTCTTCTTATATAATCCCAAACAAACCTGTAAGACATTCTCAACTCTCTTGATGCCTTTGATAGCGATTTAAACTTATCTACAGCCTTCAGAATCTCATAACCACCCTTACCCATCACGGGTTTTCCATCCTTCTCAAGCCAAAATCTAAAACCTACCTCCATAAATTGAGCTTCACTTTGAGTTATAAGTCGATTTGGAAAGATTTAAATTCAATATTTATTATTGTGCATAACGGTGATATATTATGAAAGGTAAAATCCTGTTGATTCTGTTGGTAACGTTCATGCTCTGCTGTTGCCATACAACCAAACTGAAGATGAAGGTATTTCATGCCGGTTCCTTAACGATCCCGCTACGAGATCTAAACGAGAAATTTAAGGAATACATGAAGGGTAAAGGTTACGATGTTGATGTTGAAACCGAACCGAGTGGAAGTGTCATGGCAGTCAGAAAGGTTACGGATCTGGGAAAAAGGGCTGACGTAGTCATGGTTGCTGATTACGAGCTCCTAAGAACTTTCATGTATCCAAAGTACGCATACTTTTACATAGCCTTTGCAAGGAACGAGCTCGTTCTTTGTTATACCGATAGAAGCAAGTATTGCGACGAAATAAACGGAAGCAACTGGTACGAGATCCTTGATAGAGACGTTAAATTTGGATTCTCAAATCCGAACGTCGATCCCTGTGGTTACAGAAGTGTAATGGCAATGAAGTTGGCCGAACTTTACTACAACAAACCGATATTTGAGTTGATAGAGAAACACACAAACGTAAGAGCAAACGGAACGATGATAACGGCACCTAAGGACATTACGACCGATGGGAAGGTCGTGATAAGAGACAAGAGTGTCGATCTTGTAGCCCTGCTCGAAAGTGGAAGTATAGATTACGCCTTCGAATACAAGAGCGTTGCACTTCAGCACGATCTGAAGTTCTTTGAACTTCCAGATGAGATAAACTTGGGAAATTTCAGCTTAGAAGACTGGTACGAGCAGGTTTCGATTACCGTTTGGAAAATGGAAAACGGTAGGCTCGTGAAGAAGGAGATAAAGGCTAAGCCAATTGTGTATGGTGTGACAATACCTAAGAACGCTGAAAACAGGTATCTAGCCGAAGAATACTTGGCATACCTGTTGAAGGAGGGTAGAGATGTTTTTGTGAGGAACCATCAGGATTTCCTTGAAAATCCCTTGGGATTTGGGAACGTACCAGAATCTGTTAGAAAGTACGTCGAGATCGTAACATGAAAAGGTACTACGTTGACATAATCTTTGTAATTCTTGGATCTTTTCTCCTCATTTACATAATTCTACCGATCTCGGTTTCAATCTTAAGTTTAGACCTGGAGATGCTTATGAGGACTCTTAGAGACAAGGTTGTACTAAACGCTCTGAAGAACACTTTTTTAACTGCTGGAATTACAACACTGATAGCCCTTATTTCAGGAGTACCGTTGGGTTACATTTTGGCGAGAAAGGAGTTCAGGTACAAGAGTTTTGTTCAGGGGATTGTGGATGTCCCCATCGTAATTCCACATTCGGTTGTAGGCATAATGCTGTTAACTACATTCTCAAACGCCATATTGGACAGCTATTTAGGTATAATCATGGCGATGCTCTTCGTATCGGCATCTTTCACAATAAACTCGGCAAGAGATGGATTTTTGGCCGTTGATAGGGAGCTTGAGTATGTAGCCAGAACCCTCGGAGCTGGGAAACTCAAGGTCTTTTTAACTGTAAGCTTGCCCCTAGCTTTACCTTCAATACTTAGCGGAGCCATAATGACGTTTGCAAGAGCCGTGAGTGAGGTTGGAGCAATTCTTATAGTTGCCTACTATCCAAAAACAGCTCAAATACTTGTTTTGGAATACTTTGAGAACTTTGGTTTGAGGTATTCGTTGCCGATCTCGGTTATACTAATAGTTTTGAGCTTGGCTACGTTTGTTTTGCTAAGATGGCTACTGAAGAAAAGTAGGCACCATCGCTTCGGTCTGGAGAGTGGTTAACATGTTAAAGCTTGAGAATGTATCCAAGGATTGGAAGGAGTTTAAGCTCAGAGATATAAGCTTTGAAGTAAAACGTAAAGAGTACTTTGTCGTGTTGGGACGTAGCGGTGCTGGAAAAACTTTACTTCTTGAGGTTATAGCTGGAATACACAAGCCCGATAGTGGTAAAATCTACTTGGACGGTGAGGACATAACGGAGAAACCACCGGAGAAGAGGAACATAGCCTACATGCCTCAGAACTACGCTTTATTCCCACATCTAAGCGTTTACGACAACATAGCCTACGGTTTAAAGGTTAGAAGGGTTGGGAAGGGTGAAACGAAAAGGATCGTGCACGAACTCGCCGAAGTCCTCGATATATCCCATCTGCTACACAGAAAGCCAAAGACTTTGAGTGGTGGAGAGCAGCAGAGAGTTGCGCTTGCAAGGGCTTTAGCAGTTAAGCCTAAACTTTTGCTTTTGGATGAACCCTTCTCAAATTTGGATGTTACTACAAGACTGAAGATCATTGAAGAGATGAAGAAATGGCATGAGGAGTTTGGGTTCACAGCCATACACGTCACGCACAGCTTCGATGAAGCTTTGGCCTTGGGAGACAGAGTGGGAGTCATGGTTAAAGGTAGAATCGAGCAGATTGGAAGGTGCGACGAGATCTTTTCCAAGCCTAAGAGTGTTGAGATAGCAGAATTTCTTGGTTACAACGTGTTGAAAGGTTTTTTTGAAGTGTGGAAGGTTGCATTTAAATGGATTAGAGATGAAGGTGGATGTCGATGGTGAAGGTCACGTGAGTGTCATAATAAAACCAGAAGACGTATTGCTTTCTAAGGATACCGGGGAATTTAAAGCTGTAATCGAAAGCATTGAGTTCTCCAAATTCTTAACTAAGATAACACTAAACTTAAATGGGTTCGACGCAGTTTCAATTCAAGGACATTAAGTAACGTTAAGCAATTTTAAACCCCTTAGTGCAATAACGTAAGCAGAAGCGGTATGCCTATCTACACCTAATTTTCTCATCAATTCTTCACCGATTTTGCTCGTATTAGCTGGATCAACATAGGATGTTCTCATTCCATACAAAGGAGCTTTCATCCTAATCATTTCAATTACTCTGCTTCTGAACGACTGGACAGCGTAGTTGTAGTTCTCGTTGAACCTTCTACCGTTCTTGATCCATAACAACTTCAACCTGCCTAATGCGGATAAATCTTCCAGATAAATTCTGTTTACTCCATGATGATAGGCATATTTTAGCATCTCGTGAACCTCCTTTCCGATAATAGACCAAACTCTTCTCCTAGGTACGTTCCTCGCCTTAACCTCTCTGAACCAGAAGGTTTTATGATCTCTCAACTCTCCATCTTTGACGATTGCGAGGTTCATCCTGTCCAAGTTCACATCAATTCCAGCAATATTCTTGCCTTTAGGTTGATCGTACTTTCTCATGATTTCTAAAGTCGTAATCTACAGCAACTTGAACTTCGCCATGTGTAAACATAACTTTACGATTACCAAATTGCTTCAGCACAACTCTCGCATAGTAAGGTTGCATGTAGAACCACAGGTTTTGCAGAATCTTTTTCCATCTCTTCGGAATTGTAGGTCTGACGATTACATAAGATTTATTTCCTTCAAAGTCGAACGTTAGGATTCTGAAGGATAAATCTTCTCGTATCTTGATGTTTATGTTCATGTGCTTGCTTTCGCCTTCGCATTGGAAGAGTAGCCAGTTACTAAATCCGACATCTTCCAGTTTAACTTCCTTATCGAATTCCAACTCATTATATAACCGATTCAGCTCGTTTATTGATTCAATAACTCCATAGACAAAATCTA
>CAZUUE010000019.1:0-8578 GCA_964623695.1 uncultured archaeon | reverse complement strand
ACAAAGAGTTAAGAGAAAAGTATCCAAACTTATATTCGAATTCGCTACAGGATGCGATGAATTGGGCTATCCAGATTGTTAAGACTGAGCTGAAAGTCGATCCAGATAAGAAGCCGAAATTCAATTCACTCATGATTTCGTTCAAGAATGTCGATTTTAAGTTTGAAAACAACGGTTTCGTGATACCGCTGAATGGTAGAAGAGTTTACATTCCAGTCTATGTTCCGAAGAAATATTACAAGTGGTTAGTCAACGGAAAGTTTGGTCGCTTATATTTCAAGAAAGAAGACGGAGAAATTTACTCTTACTTAACGGTTAAAGTAGATGAAAAACAACCATATGCGCCAAAACTGTGGTTCGGAGTAGATTTGGGCGTTCACAACCTCGTAGTAGTTGCAGATAATAAGGGCAGAGAGGTTATAAGGTTTGATGGAGAAACTGTTAACCACTACAAAGAATTGCTGGAGAAGGAAAGAGCGAGAATGCAAAGAAGACAGATGAAATATCTGAATAATAGAAAATTTAGATTGGATAGTAAACACAGAAACTTCTCTAAATACATTAACCACGTCATAGCCAAAGAAATCGTTAGAAAGGCTAAGGAATATCAGGCTTGCGTAGTTCTCGAAAAGCTTAGAGGAGTAAAGAGGAAAAGTGCAAAGATGCCTAAATGGGTTAGAAAATTGCTTCACAGATGGAGCTACAACGATTTAATCCAGAAGATTAAGTATAAAGCTAAGCTTGAAGGTGTGCCCGTTATCGAAGTATCTCCGAGAAATACGTCAAAGACTTGTTCAAAATGTGGTCATGTGTATAAGCGATTCAAAAATCAAAGACTTTTCCACTGTCCTAAATGTGGTTCACTCATCGATAGAGATTTAAATGCTTCAATCAACATTGCAAGAAAGGGTATGGTTGAATTTAACAAGCGGGCTTCCCTCTCCTCAGAGGCTTCCAGCCCGCAAGGAGTGTGAACATGATCTGGGATTTCATAAAGAAGTATTACATAGACTCGATCGTTTACAAAACTGGATACAATCCAGTGAACACGCTGACATGGGCATTTATACTTATAATTTCGGTTTATCTTATTTACAAGTTTCTCTCAACCCGTTTGAGATTTGATGAGAAGTTTTTTTTATCGAACGTCCCATTCATACTGTTCGGATCGTTTCTTAGAGTTTTTGAAGATGCTGGATTTCTAAAACCTCCTATTTCATATATACTCATGTCTCCCTTTATATACATAGTAGTCTTTGGCTTAACTTTTCCTTCTCTTCTTCTCTTCTTAAGATTAAAAGGAGAGAAGTATTGGAAGCCTCATTTAGTGTTTGGATTCTGTCTATCGATATCGACTTTTGTTTATCTTATGTTAAATCTTGATGTGGTTCATTCAGAGGTTCTACCAATCTCATTAACCTTGGCGACGCTGATGACAGCTATTTTCTATCCAATCTCAAAGATTTTAAGATCCGACTGCTTGAGTCTCTCAGTCTTCTTTTCACACATGCTCGATGCAAGTGCAACGTTCTACGGGACGACCTACTTGGGTTACTGGGAACTCCATGTAATTCCAAGAATACTTATAGAAAAATTTGGATCTTGGATTTTGATTCCCACAAAGTTCCTGTTGTTTGTATTCGTTCTTTGGATACTTGAGAGGGAAGAGAACATACAAATGAAGAACTTTTTAAAGTTTGTCCTCCTTGTCTTAGGATTGGCTCCGGCAATCAGAGACATAACTAGAATGACCCTCTTTGTATGACGTCTCTCTCGTGTTCCTTTATCACAACCTCCTTCGGAATTCCAAAGTATTCACCTATCGAGTTTATAAGAACCTCCTGAAACACGTAAGAAAGTAGTTCAAATTCCCCACCACCGTAAAACTCCCTCTGAACAAACTGAGCTTCAAGATACTTCCAACCCTTCCCCTTCTCAAGCCCACCGGGTATCACAACAACTAAATCTGAGATCTTCGCCAAGCTTGAATCTTCAAACGATGTGATCGCAATAACTTTTGCACCCGCAACCTTTGCCCTCTCGGCAACGATCAAAACCTCAGCAGTCTCACCAGAACCTGAAAACACTATCAAGGTGTCACCCTCATTTATCCTCTCCCTGACAACATCACCAACCCACCAAACCTTGCAGCCCAAAACCTTCTCAAAGTGCTTCAACCTTATAGCAAAGCACAAAGCTACGGCACCACTCCTACCAACTCCATAGATATGAATTGCCTTCGAACTCTTTAAAATCTTAACAAACTCCTCAAACTTGTCCCTCTGTTCCTCCAAAACCTTTGGTAATATCTTTAGATAATCAACAATTCTGTTTGAGCTCTTTATCACTATGTCACCAAAATTCATGAGTGAAGGTCTAGAGTAAGTATTTATCATTTACCAGTTGTTTCGGTCAACGATGATACAAATCGTATGTCGTGTTACCTGAAATGATAACAACTCAGTAAACGTATGCATCCACGACTACATGCAAAACTCCAGGCGAGTAGTTCTTTACCTTCCTGAAGTTTTCGACTTTAAAGTTCTTACCCAAAGACTCACATGCCATCTTTATCCTCTCAATCGGTCTATCTATTATAACTTCTGGAACGGACTCGTGGTAGTGTATGTAACCGTCCGATCTTAAAGCTTTGATTGCGATCGGTAAAAATTCGTGACAGAATATGTGTCCCATCAAAACTCTATCGGCAAAACCCTCTGGTGTGACTTTCATAGAATCTCCCAAGATCGGGACTACATTTTTCACATCATTTAAATTGATATTTTCAATGAGGTAGAAGTAGGAGTCTGGATTTATCTCGATCGCGTATATCCTTTTTGCATTCGTATGGACTGCAATTGGTATCGTGAAGTATCCTATTCCGGCAAACATGTCCAATACAACTTCGCCGTCTTGAACTATCTTAGTCATCCTCATTCTCTCCCCCTGATTCCCGACGCTGAACATGACCTTCGTGACATCCAACTTAAATAGACATCCGTTCTCCTTGTGGATTGTTTCACTTCCCTTCCCAGCTATCAGCTCAACCTTAGGTTTTCTGATCATTCCTTCTCTACCAAGATCCCTCCAGACAGATTTACACCTCTTATGAACACTTAATATGGCTTCTCCGATTGTTCGCTTGTATTCATCAAGTTCATCTGGAATCTTGATCATCACGACATCCCCTATGATCTTATACCTCCTTGGGATAAGATCCCACAGGTCTCTGGGGATCTTTTCCTTCAGAATTTCGAATAGATCATTTTTCTTTGCAAAGATGGGGTTTCTCTGCTCAACTATTTCGTAACCCTTAAAGAACCTTTCAAATCCATCCAAAATAGGGATCTCGACGTATTTGTCTACACGTATTATCAATCTATTTTTATCTTTTGCTCCTATTTCCTCGGCAAACCTCCTAACGTCTTCAGCCTTGGACTTATGAACTCTAACAGCCTTCATAACTTAAAAACGTAATATTTCGATCCGTACTCGATTAAAAATACCTCATCTCCTATCGAAATCCCCTTAGAACTCACAGCCTGAAAAGTCCCCTTCTCGCTCGCAACTTCGGCAACGAAATCGTCACCGCTTACAACTATTCCCTTCTCAAGTTCTTCCCTCCTCTTAACGACCCTTGGATTCTTCAAATCGACTACACGTCTATCCTCAACCGATAAACCCTTTCCATGCCCGATCACGACACAGAGCTTACCCTTCTCAACGACCACATCTCCAATCCTGTAACATGGAAGTCTTATGGCAAATGTGAACCTGTAAACATCCCTTCCATCGATCTTTGTGTGTAGCTTCCTGCTTTCAGTTACTTTACCACCCAACATTCTTGCGATCTCTCTTGAAACTTTCCTACCTATGTTCTTGTCACCAAAGTAAAAATCCAATCCCTCCTTCCTTTCAACGACCTTACTTAAAAAAGCCTTCTGATTTTCTCTCTCTTTCTCAAGCACGTCGTTTATCACATTATTAACAATTTCAACTTCGTGATCTTCAAGCCTTCTATTCTCAGCTCTAACCTGAACTATCGCCTCGTAATAACCACCGTAAAATCTGCAACATCTCTCACAAGTTCTACTCCTAACTCTGACGTTAACAACCTTTTCATCAACAACATCGTAATTGTAAACTCTTCCGAAAATTTTGACAACGTAACTTCCAACTTCTCCACACGTTAACGGTTCTATCTCAATCTTATCAACGTTAAATTTAGGATGAACCCTTAAATTTTTCTGAATGACATCGAAGAGTGCAGAATTAAAATCCAAAGGCTTCCATCTACCACCAATTCTAAAGTAACCGCACTTTGGACATCTTACGATATCTATGGTGTCATCTAAGTGTGAAAGGCTCCTTCTCTCCTTGTAACATCTTAGGCACATACCGTCGATGGTTGCTTCTTCTCCACAGATCACGCATCTCATTAAAGTCAATCACACTCCTTGCGGGCTGGAAGCCCCGCTTTTCAAAGCGGGGAGGAAAGCCCGCTTTTTATACTCTTCTAAACCCTTTCTTGCAATATTTATCGAAGCATTTAAATCTCTATCGATTACTAAACCGCAATTTGGGCAGTTGAATAATCTTTGGTTTTTGAAGCGTTTATATACATAACCACATCCTGAGCAAGTTTTAGATGTATTTCTCGGAGAGATTTCGATTACTGGAATACCTTCAAGCTTAGCTTTATATTTGATTTTCCGAATTAAATCGTGATAGCTCCATCTGCATAAAATCTTCCTAATCTTTCTGCCTTTGTTTTTTAGATTGTTCTTCTTTAAACCTTTTAATCGCTCAATAACGATGGCTTTTCTCATTCTCTTAGCTATTAGAACGAGTTCCTTAGCAATCTTATGATTTAAATCATTGACGTAATTTCTATCTTTATATCCCAAACTCTTATCCTTGATTTTGAAGGTTTTCATTAACCTCTGCTGTCTCCTTGCTCTTAGATTCTCATAATATTCTTTTTTCTGAATTAGCTCATCCCTCTGTACTCTCATAACCTCTCTGCCTTTCTCATCCGCAACTACGACGATGTTGTAATAGCCAAAATCTACACCCAAAAACCCCTGTGGTTTAAAAGGCTCTTTCTCTGGAACTTGAATTGATATACAAGCGTAGAAGTCATCTCCTTTCTTAGTTATGATAACTCTACCATGTTTGTGCTGTAAATACTTGCGATGATATCTTCTAACGTAAAGAGGTAAGTAGAAGCGTTCTCTTGGTCTTAACGGAACGACTAGTCCATCATTTTCAATCTTAACGTCAACTCCCTTAAAGTATATACAACCTGAATTGAAAACAGGTATATCTCCTTCATTCTTGTTCCAGCTTCTCCAGATTTCGATTGCTAAGTTCATTGCATCTTGAATGACGTTTGAGTGTAGATTGAACTTTTTTCGGATTCTTTGATAAGCTAAGTTGTGTAAGTTCCCTCTATTCGGCTTCTCTCCTAACTCATCTATTGCTTTCAACCATTCGTTTACGCAAGCCTTAAATTCTTCCATTACTTCAACCAACATCTTCTCCTTCCTCCTCGTTAAAGGTCTTAATTTTATTCTGAGCGTGAGTTTCATGTTACGCATCTAAATCATAAAGTATTTATATTTGTTGGTAGCATATACTTCTTGAGGGTGCACTGGCCGTGCCTGATGACACCAACCGACCCCGTGAAACTGCCGTGAGGCGGTGGAGTGGGGAGTTCCCTGCGGGAACCTCCGCACTTTAGTGCGGGGAGGAGGTCAGTGAGAAAGCTATATAAGTTGATCGAAGGTTAACTTGACATGAACGTTGTCATACTAGCTGGTGGCTACGCTACGAGACTTTGGCCGATCACGATGACAAAGGCAAAACCTCTTTTACCAGTAGGAAAGAAGATGATAATAGATCACGTTTATGAAAAAGTTTCGAAGTTTGGATGCGTTTACGTCTCAACGAATAGGAGGTTTGAAAGCGACTTCAGAGCTTGGGCTAAAGATAAGGATGTGGATTTGATAGTTGAGGAGACCATGAATGAAGAGGAGAAGCTTGGTGCCGTTAGGGCTCTGGCTGAAGTTTCAAAGATCTTGAATGGAGAGATGTTGGTCGTTGCAGGTGATAACATATTTTCATTCGATCTTGATGGATTCGTAGAGTACTATAAAAAGAAGCGTAGCTGTGTCGTCGGGCTTTACGACGTTGGAGATATCGAGTTGGTTAAGAGATACAGTTGTGTCGAGATGGAAGGACAGAAAATCGTTAGATTTTATGAGAAACCGAGTAAACCAAAATCGACGCTTGTAGGAATCGCTATATACGCCTTACCAAAGACAGCCGTAGATCTACTTCAGGAGTACGTTTCAAGCAGCACTCAAAGTGACAACTTGGGTGACTTCATGTCTTGGCTCTGTGAAAGAACAGAAGTCTATGGATATCCTTTTACGGGTATGTGGCACGATGTGGGGAACGCGGATTCGTATCTGGAAGCTCTAAGATTTTACATGGAGCATCACATAGATGAGAGCGCTGTGATTGGTAAGTATTCAAAGATAATACCACCGGTCGTCATCGATGAACATGCGAGAGTTGAAGGTAGATCGATAATAGGCCCTTACGCATACATAGGAAAAAACTGTATCGTTGAAAATTCGGATGTCAGCGAATCTGTAATATTTAACAATTCTGTGTTGAGAAATGCGAGGATCTTGAGGAGTATAATAGATGAGGATTGCGAGATAAGGTGTTTAGAACTGAACAATTCAATAATAGGTATGCATGCAAAGATTCAGAGGGGTTAAATCACAACTTTCTTTCAAACATGGCATAAATCCTTCTTATCTCCTTGGCCTTAGCCTTTCCCTTCTTTAGAAGCCTTCCATCGATCGTTTTTATCCTTGTAATTCTGAACATGTAATTGTCTATGTTTATCCTCTCTCCAACTTCGAACTCCGTCTCTCCAGTTGTTCTCATCTTGTACGGTGTTGTTATAGCACCCTTGTGCAAGCTGAATTTAACAAAAACTTCACTAACGTTCCTAAGCCAGATTACGCGAACATCATTAGCTCTGGCAGATTCAACTCTCCTACCGTCTCTAAGCTCCAAAGCTCTGATCTCTCCAACCTTACACTCATCGTTTTCAAATATGACTTCTTCTCCAACCTTGAGCGTTTCACTTTCCTTAACCCTAACCTTACCCACCTCGCTCCTTTCTCCTGTGCTTATCACAGCTTTTATTGTGATAACCTTCTCTGGAGCTATCCTTCTGACACTACCACATGATCTGCATCTGTAGATATCCCTAACTATACGCTCATGTTCAGTTTCATCCATGCAAACGTCACAATACTCAAAGATCTTCATAGATGAACGTACGTTGCATCGATTATTCCATCAAGCTCGACCATCTTCTTAAGAACCTCCTCGCTCGGTGGATCGTCTAAGAGTAGTAGCATAAGCTGGATGCCTCCAGGTTTGTCTCCGTATCTGCCGACTATCATTCCTGCTATGTTTATGTTGTAGCTACCCATCAGTGTTCCAACCCTTCCGATTACGCCTGGTTTGTCCTCATGCAGAGAGATTATGTAATGACCCTTTGGAACGAAGTCAACCTTATACTTGTCTATCTTGATTATCCTACATTCATCCCCAAAGCAAGTTCCGGCCATGTATATCTCTTTGTCACCGCTCACAGTTACCTCAATCAAGCTCGGGTAAAGATTTGTCTTTTCAATCTTACTCTGTTCTACAACTATCCCCCTCTCCTTTGCAACGATCGGCGCTGAAACTATGTTGATTCCATCGAGTATCTGAACGAGTAAACCCCTAAGAAGTGATCTCGCTACAATCTCAGTATTCCTCTTTGCTATCTCACCCCTAAACGTTATCTTCACCTTGTTAAATATTCCGTTCAACCTTGCACATGCGATCTTACCGATCTTCTCAGCCAACTCGACGTACGGCATGAGATAGCTGAAGTCTTCTGGTGCTATGCTTGGAAGATTTACTGCGTTCTTAACGGGTAAACCTCTAAAGAAGTTTACTATTTCCTCAGCTATTATCATACCAACGATCGTTTGAGCTTCTTTCGTAGACGCACCTATGTGTGGTGTAGTGACGACGTTTTCAAGGTTGAGTAGTGGGCAATTCTTTGGTGGTTCTGTCTCGTAAACGTCCAATCCAGCACCTGCAACCTTACCACTCACAATCGCATCGTAAAGGGCTTCTTCATCAACTATCCCTCCTCTCGCCGTATTTACTATATAGACTCCGTCCTTCATCATTTCGAACTCTCTACGTGATATCATCTTCTCAGTCTCTTTCGTTTTTGGAACGTGAATAGTTATTATGTCCGAACTCCTCAAAAGCTCTTCAAGACTTACAAGCTTTGCACCGACAGACTTCGCCCTCTCTTCACTTACATACGGATCGTAAGCTAAGATCTTCATATCGAAACTTCTCATCCTCTTTGCAACCTCATAACCGACTCTACCCAAACCGATTATACCCAAAGTTTTACCCCTGAGCTCAACACCAACAAACCTCTTCCTCTCCCATTTACCCTCCTTAACACTCCTATCAGCCTGAG
>CAZUUE010000018.1:0-8611 GCA_964623695.1 uncultured archaeon | reverse complement strand
TTCCTTCCCCGAAAGGGGAAGAGGGGTTACCCCGAAAGGGGACGAGACCGATGATTTACTTCCGATGAACCCTGAGGGAGTTGAGGTTGATGTGTCCCAAGGCGGATGTTCGCTCATCAATGCGGACATCCGCTGAACCCCGAAAGCTCGCTCTCATTTTCATTCGATATACCTAATTATTTCAGAGCATATTTAAGTTATCGTTTTTTGTAATGCTTAGAGGACTTTAATGGGCAAACTCTGAACTCTTAGCTTGCTGAGGAGGCGAGTAGAACATGAGAACGGCTAAAAGGTAGCTCACACCGATATGAAAACCAGAATGGCATTAAACTTCTTAGGAGTAGGATATATTAATTTTTATAAGAAAATAGTTATTTAAAAATAATTCTAAGATGGTTTCACAATCTTGGCTATGAAGAAGCCTTCTGTGTCGTTGTCCTGCGGATGGATCCTCAGGCATCTCTTAACTTCACCCGAATACCTCTTACCTTCAAATTCCGTTATCGGCTTAGTCCCCTTAACAGGTAGATCTATCTTCTCAACGATTGCATCCGTGTTACTTATCAAGTGATCGACAACCTCCTCGTTCTCCAAAGGATCCAACGTACACGTAGAGTAAACCAAAACACCACCAGGCTTCAAAGCCCTGTATCCAGCTAAAATCAACTCCTTCTGAAGTCTTGAAAGTGAGTAAACCTCTTTAAGAGACCAAAACTTCAAATACCGATAGTTCTTCCTTACCATCCCCACGTTCGAACATGGAGCGTCTATAAGCACCCTATCGAACCTATCCCTAAATCTACCAAAAAACCTACCGTCTTTCATTGTCACCTTTGCAATTAAAACACCGCAACGCTGAATGTTTGAAATAAGGATATTTATCCTATCGTATTTTACATCGTTAGCTATTATACAGCCAACGTTTTCCATGTATTGGGCTATCTGAGTAGTTTTACCTCCCGGTGAAGCACACATGTCTAAGACGAGCATTCCAGGCTTTGGTTCCAGAGATACAACCGGAATCATGGAAGAAGCTTCCTGTGAAAATATCAATCCAAGTTGATGCTCAATCGTTCCACCCACATCTCCATCAGCAAAAAATCCTTCTCTACACCAAGGAACCTGCTCGATTTCAAATCTGTCACTCAAACTACAAATAACATCCTCGACACTTGCCTTCAAAGTGTTCACTCTAAAGCTGGGTCTCAAAGGCTTCGACATGAACTTCCAAAAATCTTCTGAGTCATCTATCTTCTCATACCTCTCAACGAACTTCCTGTTTATGCATGCGAACTCCGACTTCATCTAACGTGAATAACGTGTAAAATATAAATAAACATGCCAAGCTAAAAGCCCCGAGAAATACAAACGAAACTACGAGATTTGTCATATCTGCAATTAGTCCAGCAATCATAGGTGAAGTTATCATTGCCAATCCCATCGAAGTGTTGAACATACCCATGACCGTTCCATGACCGTAAATCCTACCCAAACTTACAGCTATGGCACTTGCCGAGCACATGGACAGACCGTTGAAAATTCCCATAGCCACCGATAGTATTAATATCACAGTAAACTCCTTCATAAACGGTAGAATCATGAAAAGAATTGTCGATACGAAACTACCGAACGTTGCAATCTTGATCCTGTCAAATCTATCGACAAAGCCTCCAAAAGCCTTTTGAGAGATTGCATTTGTCAAAACGATCGTCGATATTATGAGACCTATCTGGTAACCCTTGAAATGACTGACGAGAACGGGGAAAAACGCTATGATCAGCGCAAGTCTTATCGCTGTCGAGAATCTAAATATCATGAGTGAAATGAGAGATCTACCAATTCTGAACTTGAACTCAGATCGATCTCTTACGTTTGGTATTGAGAAAGATGTGATGAAAGCAAAGGTTGCCAGGATTGACATTGAGATGAATGCAAACTCAAAACCAAGCAAATCCTTTATCACACCACCCAGAAAAGGTCCAAAGCCAATCCCGCTTAAAAAGGCTAAGTTGAAGGATGAAATTGTCTTTCCTTCTTCACCTTTAGGCGCCAACTGACTGACGTAAGCCATAGCACAAGGTATAACCATGGCCGAGCTCAAACCGTGAAAGAACCTTATCATCACAAGATCTTCAGGATTTCTTGCAATTATGTAAAGGATTGAAACCATGGAGTAGCAGATCAAACCAGTCAGTATGAAAGGTTTTCTACCCAATCTGTCCGATGCGATTCCAACGATGGGTGTGAATGTTGTCCTTGCTATTGAAAAGCTTGAATAGATCAAACCCAGTATTAAGGTAGTTGCACCGAGTTCTTTTGCATATATCGGCATAAGAGGAGCAACTATACCCAATCCAAGCATCGCAGAGAAGATGGATACGTAAAGCGATCTCATATCAAATCTGGAATTTCAGAGGGTAGAACGTGAAGATATCTCTTTCCTTTATACAAAACTGCGACAACCAATCTGGTAGTATCTTTATTTATTCCAAAGTATTCCCTGAACGGTGCCTCATCGTATCTCAACTCTTTCCTTGAAAGGACTTCGTTCTCGAAATCTTCCGAATAGTCATAAAAATCAATCCTCTCTCCTTTCTCATCTACTATCTCGACATCCATAACGTACTTCCTTCCCCTTCTCCAGACACAGTAATTTTTGGCATGGTTTATACCTAAGACTGGATTTACGTTCACGTTGCTCCCTTCGTAGTGATCAAAGAGCTTAACGAAACCTTCTATCTGATATCTAAAGAGTTCCCTTCTTACGCTCGAAAGCCATTCAAACTGATCGTAGTTAACACCCTTAAAAGAGATGTCTATGTCTATCTCGATTTCGAGATCATCAAGCCCGGTAAATCCAACCTTACCTATCCCAAACATTATCCCGTTGGTCTCAACGATGACCTTGCAACTCTTAAGTTTCTCCGATCTGTCTATCAATTTCAGTAGTTCGAAGACGTGATTCCACTGTAATGATGGCTCGTTACCCGTAATCCTGATGACACCTATCTTATAACCCTTCCTTGAGACAAGTGCATCCTCCGAAACCCTGTCAAATCTGCACTCCAAATCCCTCAAAACCTCTGTGGAATCTTTTTTAATATCTCTACCGTACCTCATCTTCCAACACCAGCAATACTTACAGTTCAGATTGCAACCTTTAATATCTAAAACGAGTTCAAGGATCTTATCGTACGCCAAGCCACACGATGCGACGCAATCTTTACACATCTCGTTACACCTTTGCCAACCCAAACCCCTCCTCTTAAGCGGAACCCATCTCGTTTGATAGTACATGTTCGAGTAAACACCGATCATCCTTCAACATCACTCGCTCTGAACAAATATTTGTTGAAAACCGAAACAAGTTTAACCCTCAGATGGAGCTTGAAAGATGAGAATAGGGAAGTTCGGTTACGTGAACAACTACCTCCCATACTACCACTTAGAGAAAGAGAAGCTTGTAGAGGTAGTCGAATCGTCACCAAAGGATATGATAGGGCTCTTGGAGTTAAGCAAAATCGATTACGCTCCAATTCCAAGTTTTTACTACCTAAAGAACTCCGATAGGTTAAAGAGATACAAGTTCTGTGTGGCATCTGATGGAAAGGTTTATAGTGTGATCGTGGTTTCAAGGGACGGTAGATTGGGTGAGAAAATTGGTATCACATCGGAAACCACGACTTCTCTAAATCTACTTAAGATAATTCTATCGGAGAAAGATTTAGACTGCAAGCTCATACCTATGAGGACCAACAAGGCTGAAGAGATTTTAAAGATGTGTGACAGTGCGTTGGTTATAGGGGATTCTGCAATAAAGTCCTTAAATAAATTTAAAGTTGTGATGGATCTTGGAGAGGAGTGGAAGGATTTGACAGGTTATCCGATGGTCTTTGGAATTTCATCATCGCTTAAAGATGCAGAAAACTGTGATAGGATAGTTCTGAGATCACTTGAATGGGGTTTGAAAAACATCGATGAAGTTGTTAAATCTGCGGTTTTAAGGTTCGGGCTACCCGAGAGTTTCCTAAGGATTTACTTCGAATCGTTGAAACACGTAATGGATAGCAAGTGTGAGAGGGGTTTGAAGGCTTTTAAAGAGATATGCTTGAGTTACAAACTACTTTAAAATTTCAAAATCATTTAAATCAACAGATTCAGCTTTTTCTTGAAGATCCTTGAGGAAGCTCTCAACAGTTTCGGCAAGCATTCTTTTACACCTTCCACACAAGAGTTCTCCATTCCTGCAAGAACTTTCTATATCTTTAAGCGTTTTGTCATCTGCAAAGTGGTAAGTGTAAAGCTCAAATATGACACATCTCTCTGGTTGCCCTCCGAGTTTCCTCTGCTCTTCAGCTGTAACTCTTCCACCAGTCAAAGCCATCATGACTTTCTTGGCACCGTCCTTGGGTTTGTCGAAGAGCGATATGTAGCTTTCTGGCTTGCTCGAACTCATCTTACCCCCTCTTAACCCTGTTGTGAACTTGTGATATATTGAAGATGGGGGAATGAAGGCGTAACCACCAAGTTCAACCTCCAGCTCTCTAACGGTCTCTTCGATCTCATCCGCATCACCGAAGAGATCAACATGCTCCTCGTAAGCCTTGAATTCAAAACCTAAATCTCTGACCTTATCCAAGTAATCCTTACCTCTCCTGCTCCTAACCCTCACACCGCCATCTATCCTCTCAAATGAAAACAGACTTATCCTGTTTGCTAGATCTCTCGTTAACCTCAAGTGAGGATCCTGATCTGCTCCAACCGGGACAACAACCGGTTTAAATCCCCCGAAATCCTTGAGCTGTGGATGCAAAATGTCTCCAGCCTGTATCATGGGTATAAAAATCCTTGCGAGTGACGTTTCAGATGCGAATCCATAGATCGCCTTCAATTCACTGAAGTTCACTTCGGATGAAAGTTCAATTGCTAAATCCTTTACGTGCCTGCTTGCGGATTGGAAATATATCAGGCAGTTCTTCGGCTTCAATCCAAGTGCAACTATACTTCTGATGTATAGTTCTCCCAACCTCTTCGTCTCATCGATCTTTAACCCTCTTATGTATCTTGCTTCCATATCCGCAATGCATACGAAAGCCTTTCCACCCATACTCTGATGCCAGACTATCTCATCCATTGTCATCTTGTGACCCAAATGAGGATATCCAGAAGGCATGAACCCCGACATCACAGCCCAATCCTTCCCACCTTTCATGGCGTTCACAATCCTTTCGTAGTCCCTATGACCAAATATGACCCCCCTAAGCATCAAAGGGTGGGGATTTGGGACTTCATCCAATATCTCCGAGAAAGGTCTCATTCCAAACTCTTTCATCAGCCTCTCGTAATCGACGATTCCCTCTACCTCCCACGGTGATATCATCGCATAAGATTTGGGTGTTTGTTTTTAAGTCTTGAGTTAACCGAGAGATGTGAAGGAGTTTGATCTGATAAGAGTTGCAAAGGAGATACTATATGTCAATAGGGATGACGTTCTGATTGGGATAGACGACGACTGTGCCCTCGTAGATGTAGGCGTGAAGCTAGCATTGACAACAGATTGCATACATGAAAGATCAGATCTTCCGAGAGGGATTCTACCGGAAGAGATTGGACATTTGGCTTTGGCCGTCAATCTAAGCGACTTGGCTGGATGCGGAGCAAAACCCCTGTTTTTCCTTTACACGATAACCCTGTGCGACAGATGGCTTAACGACTTCGATAGGATACTCATGGGTATGAGAAGTCTTGCCGATAGATACGATGTCGCGATCGTTGGAGGGGATACGGATTTCGGTGACGAGCTACACATCTCCGGCTTTGCAGTTGGCAGGGTTGATAGGTTCGTTGGGAGATGTGGGGCAAAGGTTGGAGATTACGTTTGTATAACCGGACCACTCGGAAAAGCTCAACTCAGCTTGGAACAGCTTTTAGATGGAATTGGAAGGGATAAGATTGCGTATTCTCAAAGCCTCTTTAAGCCAGAACCGAGGGTTTTCGAGGGTTTTGAAATAGCAAGACATGCAAATGCCATGACAGACATAAGTGACAGTTTAGCGATATCGCTACACCAGATTGCTGAAAGGAGCGATGTCGGTATCTTGATATACGAAGACTTGATTCCAATAAATCATCTAACTCCATACGTCGATAAGAACAAAGCGTTAGATCTGTTTTTGTATTCTGGTGGTGATTACGAGTTGCTTTACACATCCAAGGTCTGTGAGCACATACGTATAGGTGAAGTTGTCGAGGATGAAGGTGTCAAGATCGTCAGAAGAGATGGTTGTATGGAAGAGATCGAATTCAGAGGATACGCACATATCTAACCATTGGTCTGTTTGGATTGCGGTGGGTTTGAAGAGCACGTTTATAGGATGAATGAGGGGGATTTCAGAAGTCTTTGAAATCTGTGATCGGATAATCTGAGCTATTGATCATCTGTTTATTTACTCGACATTCTACGTTTATTTTCATAAACAGACAGATGTCGATTATGAGTTACATGTGAAGTTGATTGGCATGTGCAAGAGTAAGATTAAGGGATATCGTAGGGGAAGCTATTAAAATAAGTTAAAGGGTTTGAGGAAGAAATTGAGAGTTTTGAGACGGGGATTGATGCGATTCTTCTAGATACCACTTTGATAGCTTTAAGCGATAGAAAAGACAATTTTAGAGAGGCTGTGAAAACGGTTTATTTTACCAAAGCATGCGTCGATGGTGTAACGAAAAGGTAAAGCAGGAGCTGGAAAACATCCTTAACAGTGATTTAGTGATAGCGATTTAATAGGGAGAAGACTGAGAAAAGACGATTGAATAATTTATAAATGATGAGAAGATTGATTTGACAGATTGCTTAAGCTTTGCGATTATGGAGAGGTTGAAATGAGAGAAGTCTTCACGTTTGATGAAGATCTCATGTTTCACGATACTTTCAGGAGATCAAAGCTAAGGTAGATACTCACAACTGAAAAACCGCTCTAAATTGTACCACCTCTTTTAACTTAAGAGATTTAAGATTTATTTAATTACAACTATTAACCTGAATAATGTTAGACAAACTCGTATGACATGTCTTTCACACCGTTTGTCTTCACGATCTCTCCTCAATCGCGTCGCCCGATTACAAGATCATGAACACCCATTCACACATCGAACACGTTCAGATCTGGATACACTTCGAATCCACCTTCGGTTATTCTGTAAGGTCTCATAGTATGATCAAAGTCGCTACCCTTCATCTTAACGATCTTCAATCCCCTCACACATCTACCCCCAACATCAATCATGTGAAGCTCTATGATACCGCTCACAAGAGAATCTTCAACATCGCTGACCATGTTACACGTCAAAACGGTAGTCGCCTTCAAACCTTTAAAGGTTCTGTTTAATCGGAGTAAACTTGTTCTGTAATCGTATTCTGAATTTGAGGCAATTCTCAACATCGTAATTGGATCAACAACCAACCTATCAACATTTCCAATTAGATCCTTGATGATCAGGTCGAAGGTCTTGACATCGATCTCACCGTTTATCAAGCTCATGAATATCGGATGATCGCTCGTGGGCGACAGATCAACTATCTTGATCTTTGAGATGTCAAATCCCAAAGATCTCATGTTCTTTCTAACGTCATCTTCAGGCTCCTCAAGAGTCACGTAAGCAACTTTCTCCCTTCTCTTAGCACCTTCAATGAGGAACTGCATTGAAAGAATTGTCTTTCCAGCCCCTGGACCTCCCTTAACGAGGTAAGTTCTCTCCCTTATCAATCCACCTCTCAGCATTGTATCCAGACCTTCAACCCCGGTTAAGATCCTCTCAAGCATCATCGATTCCATCATTATGAGTCAATATATTAAGTTTTGCGTTTAATCTTGTTCAGTCCTAACACTTTCCACAATCTTTCTACCAGCTACGATCTCATCTATACTGTGTATCACCGCTCCAAAATCTTCGAGAACCTTTCTAATCCTATCGTAATTCAGACCGTTTCCAACGATGGTAATCTTAAGAGTCTCGGTTTCTCTATCCATCTCTTTCAGTATCAGGTTAACACCCTCCACATTCTCGATCTCACTCAGCTTCATGGCAAGTAGAACGTTACTTGGTTCGTGGGGTTTTAACACGTCGAGCACCAACCTCCTCAATCCTGTCACAATTTAATCTTCATTCAAAATCTCTTAAACTTTTCTCATTCCAAAAAAGAGATCTACCGATCTCATTAAAATTCGGAATATGAAGATCAAGAAGGATGTCCTTAAATTGGCTTTGGAGGTTGCGAGAGAGAGCTATCCAAACGAATTTGTAGCGTTGCTAACCGGTAGGAAGGGAGTAATCGAAGAAATACTATTTTTACCCTTTGAAAGCGGAGAACGTTCAGCCATAATCCATATGGATATGCTTCCGTTGGGATACAGAATCTACGGCACCGTTCACAGTCATCCTTCGCCAAGTTGCGAGCCATCGCAAGAAGATTTAATAATGTTTGCAAGGCATGGTACTATTCATGTTATAGTTTGCTATCCATTTAGATGGGGTTGCTGGAAGTTTTATGATAGGTATGGAAATGAGATAAAAGTTGAGATCATAGCTTAGTTAAGGTTCTCTATATCGT
>CAZUUE010000017.1:0-9112 GCA_964623695.1 uncultured archaeon | reverse complement strand
CATATATACCATACTCGTGCTGAACGTGTAGAATATCCACCTTCACATCCCTTAGAACATCGATCAAATCTGAGTAATCTCTTTCAAACCTCATGTAGCAAGGATAGACATCGACGACATCCTCATAAGGTTCCTTATGGGCTTCCATTGTTGAGAAAACGAAAACTTCGATCTTATAACTCAACGATTTCAGCGCGGATGACAACATTTTCGTGTATTCTGCGATCCCACAGTGAACTGGAGGATACCTTGAAACAAATCCAATTTTCATCTATTAGGATCTTTTCTTAAGTCGTTTAAGAATTTCGATGCTGTTCACAAAATTTTAAATACTAAAAACTAAATTGGAGTATGTTCAAGAAGGTTCTGTATGCTACGGACCTGTCTGAAAGTAGTTTGGGTGTTTTGAATTCTCTACCAAACTTCAAATGTCTCGGTATAGAGGAGGTTGTAGTGTTAAGGGTTATCAACATCACAAGACTTTTGGGTGCGAGAGGAATAAACATAGACTCTTACGTGAAGGAGATTGAAAAGGAAAGTATCCCGAAACTTGAGAAGATCGTTGGAAGGATAGGAGATATGGGATACAAAGCCAGATTGGTGATACCACTTCCAGTTGGAGATCCGGTAGGTGAGATCGCCAAGATTGCGGAGGAAGAAGCCGTAGATGCGATTCTAATGGGTAGTAGGGGGAGAAGCACGATCAAAGCGATCGTACTCGGTAGCACGGCTGAGGGTATAATAAACAAAACGGACATACCCGTAGTCGTTTTTAAGGGTAATGGGAAGATCTTCGACAGAATAATATACGCACACGATTTCTCAAAGAAGGCTGAAAACCTTGGAAAGTACGTTAGATTTGTTGCAAAGTCATGTAAGTCAGATGTCGTGGTTGTTCATATACTTGAGAGGGGTGAAGTTTTGGAGGAGAGATGGTTGAACAGGATAGTGACAGGTTTGAGGGAAGATGGTATAAACGTGAAGATAGTTATCGGGGAAGGGAACCCTCCGAAGGAGATAGTTAAGATTGCAGAAATTGAAAATGCGACTTGCATATTCGTTGGAAGATCTGGAGTAGGTTCGAGGATTTTGGGCAGCACTGCTGACTTCGTTGTTAGATATTCTAAGGTTCCTGTCTTTGTCGTATGACGATCAAGAAGCTTACGGCAGAAATCGAAAGGGCAACAAAGGTTGCTTTGGAAAATAGGCATAGATTCATGGTTATTCTATGCTCTAAAGATTTGGACAAATCTTTGAAAACTGCAAAAAAGGTATACAAGAGGTATGAAAAACTCAGAAAGTTTGAAGGGGATCTTTTGATCGTTGGGAGAAGCGAGTTTCTTGAGAGATCAAAGGAGCTCTTCGAAGGTAAGTTCATTCATTACAGGGATGTTCAGAACGTATTGGGTGAGACTTATCCTTCTCTAATCTTGGACATAACAAACGGATTCCATCCAAACGATCTCGGTATAGTGATCGAGACAATTGAAGAGGGTGGAATGATACTCGCGCTTTCACCTCCAATCGATTCTTGGAACAACTTGAGGAGCAGGTGGCATGAGGAGCTTGTGAGCGAACCGTACACGATAGAAGACGTTAATCCAAGGTTTTATAGACGTTTCATAAGGAGAACTCTCTTGGCTAAGGGGATCATCGTTTACGATCTCGATAGGAAGATTTTGTTGAAGCCTTACGAATTTGAAAGGGTAGAAGCGTCGAGAGAGGAAATGCTCCTTCCAGAAGAGGAAAGGGAGATCAGTAGGAAGTTGTACAAACTCTGTGCGACTCAGGATCAGGTAAGAGTTTTAGAGATGTTTGAGCATTACTTCGATAGAAAGAGAGAGAGAAAGGCTGTTGTAATTACGGCGGATAGAGGTAGAGGAAAGACTGCCGTTTTGGGAATAGTTACACCTTATCTGATCTGGAGGATGTTCAAAGTTCTAAAGAGACCTGTTAGAATTATAATCGTGGCACCCACACCCTACGCCGTCCAAACCTACTTCAAGTTCTTGTTGAAGGCGATGGTAAGGGTTGGAATGAACTTCAGAGTGAAGGAGAGTGGAAAGCTTATAACCGTAGTTAATAGTAGGTTTGCTAGAGTTGAATACGTTGTTCCAAGGAGGGCTATGATTGAAAAGGATTATGCGGACATAGTTATAGTTGATGAAGCTTCTGGAATAGACGTTCCAATACTTTGGAAGATAACCGAAGGCGTTAGGTGGATGATATTCTCGACGACTATACACGGTTACGAAGGGGCTGGAAGGGGATTTAGCATAAGGTTTTTGAAGAGACTTGAGGGTTGTGAAGATGTCGAGATAGAGAAGATCCATCTGAACGAGCCTATAAGGTATGGGAGAGGAGACCCAATCGAAAAGTGGCTTTACGATGTTTTACTTTTAGATGCTCAGCCTTGCGAAATATCCGAAGAAGATCTTGAACTCGTAAGGGATGGAAAGTTTGAATTTGAGGAGGTTGATAAGGATAAACTCATAGAGGATGAGAAACTTTTGAGAGAGTTCTTTGGGATTTACATATTGGCACATTACAGAAATCGTCCCTCAGATCTAGTTATACTTTTAGATATGCCAAATCACAAGCCTTTCGTTGTAAAAGTGAACGGTAAGGTTGTCTGTTCTCTGCACGTCGCAATTGAGGGTAACATGGATGATGAGACGATAAAGAAGATCTCTCATGGATACAAGCCAAAAGGTCAGATAATTCCGGATCTAATGCTTAAACACTACTGGGATTACGAGTTCCCGAAGTTGGTTGGGTTGAGGATTGTAAGAATAGCAACTCATCCGTCCGTCATGAGGATGGGTATAGGAAGCTATGCATTGAGCAGAATTGTAGATTGGGCTAAGGAGAAGGATATGGATTGGGTTGGAAGTGGATTTGGTGTGTCTCCCGAACTTCTGAGGTTTTGGATCAGGAATCGCTTTATCCCCGTTCACATAACACCCCAGAGGAACGAAATATCAGGTGAACATACGGTGATAGTCTTGAAGCCTTTGAAGATGCATGTTGAGGAGAAGGTTGATACGATCAACATGGATTTCACAAGGAGGTTAATCGAATATCTTTCTGATGAGTTGAAAGATCTTGAGACCGAGACAGCAATGGGGTTGCTTAAGAGCTTGAGGAGAGATTTGGAGATTGAGAAGCCGGACTTTGGAAAGGTTGAAAGAAAAAGGATGAAGAAGTATTTTCAAGGGCAGAGCTTGTATGAATACGTTTCAGATCTGATAAGACCGATTGTAAGGTATCATTATTCTAGGGTTGAAAAGGTCGATATGGATGATGATGAAGAGAAGATCTTGATCGCAAAGTGTCTACAACTTAAAACTTGGAGAGAGCTTGGAGAAAGCTTCAAGGTTTATAAAACGTTGCTAAAGGCTGTCCAAAAGATTTGGAAGGCACTTTACGAAGGCAACGGGTGATGGGATGGAGAGGATAAACTTCGATGCTGAATACGTTGAAAGCATCCTTGAAGGAAAGAAGATGACAACGATTAGAAAGGGTATAAAGAGCTATCCGGTTGGAAGGATCGTGGAGTTGACTGTGAACTATAAGCCTTTTGCGAGAGCAAGGGTTGTTAAGGTTGTCGTGAAGAGAGTCAGGGATCTTACGGATGAAGATGCTGTGAGAGATGGATTTAACGGTAGAGATCAGTTGATAAATGCACTTAGAAGGATATACGGTGAGATAAAGGAGAGTGACCTTGTCACGATCGTTCACTTTAAGGTTTTGGAGAGTTATTGAAATTCTGAGAGCTTCCTATTCTTTGATCTGTTTGCAAGTATGTGAGCCAATCTGATCGGTTCTGGTAGTCTGTGTCCCTTTAAACAAGATGAAACAACCTTCAAAGCTGTTTCCGGTGTTACATAGCTACCTGGTGATATGTAGATAGGCTTGCAGTTCTTGCAAGGTTTCAATGCAAATCCTATGGTCTCGGAGTCATCGTAGATTGGATTGAATTCCATAACTTCTTTAGGTTCTCTCACATTTCCATACAGTTTTTTCTTCGTTACACCGATTGAAGGTAACCCCGTTTCGATCGCTACGTATGTTGCCAATCCACATCTCCTTGGATGGGCTATTCCACTACCGTCAATGAGCAATACAACGTCTTTAACATCCAAAACCTTCTTAACGACGTTCACAGCTGGTTTACCCTCTCTGAACATTAGGAAGGTTGGTATGTATGGAAAGTCTACATCTTCAATCTCTACACCCTCCTTCACAACCTTAAGTTCTGGGAATTTTAGTATGACACAGGCAGAAATTACTTTCTTTCCAAAGAAGGCTTGATCTACCCCAGCAACAAACTTAATTCTGTCAAACTGTATAGCGTCTTTTAGAACGACCTTCTTTGCCATCTCGATCTGATAGCTTTCAAGTTCTCTTAAGTCTCTCATACATCTCAACCTCGTGATCGAGTTCCGTTTTTATGCCAATTTCATGAATCTTCTCGTTTGCCTCAAATATACTTGTCGTTCCTTCGACAACCTTTGCAATCGGTGAGAGTTCGTAAACGGTTTTTAGATCTAAGTAGAATATCAAGGCATTTAAAATGGAAACTTCTACCTTAGCCTTATCCCAGACCTTGACAGACCCAAAGAATCCTTGGGAAGCCATTATCGGAATCTTTGATGCAATCGTATAAACTTCACTCACAAAATCTGAAATACAATCTGCAAAATCTTTTGTTATTAAAGATGCGCCCAGAATACCGTTCATTCTGGCAATCTCACTCAGATACATTTCCAACTCACTCCTTTTTAACTCACCATCACTTCCAAATCCAACGATCGCAAGAATCGAGTTGAACCTTCTGAGAGATGATAACACTATCGCATCCGCTAACGGACTGTGTAATCCTTTCTCAAATCCTCTTGCCAACGAATCTCCTCCAGCATCGACTCCAACAATCAAATCTATCCTTTCTTGCTCGACAAAATCCCTCAAGCTTTCTGTAAGGTATCTTTCGCCCTTTGACAGATCGACACCCAGCACTCTATCTCCTAGAAACTCTGCCACTTGAGAAACTATTAACTTAAGTCCTTTATAATTCGATCTCGGATTTATCCACGCTAAGCAATCGTTAATCTTTACACAGTTCTCTATCTCTTCAATCGATAGAGGACCTGGCTTGTGATCTCTAGAAACTCTCTCCCAAACTACTCCACCGCAAATGCACTCCACATCAAACAATTCAAAGAAATCTTTTACAGCTAACGTGCTTACGACATCTCCCCCGCCACCCATCCCTATGAGCAGTGCCTTCTTTACATCTCTTAGTATTTTTGTGATTATCACACTCATCCGTTTAGCGTCTGCTTGATCACACTTTCGATCGTCGATGCGAACTTGATGCTAACAACAACTCCCAACCATATGAAGAGTGCTATCAAAATTATCTCTATCCCTTGTCTCAATTTAAACGTACCCATGACTATCGCCGATAAAATGTCGGTCAACACTGCCACCGCAATTGCAACTTCAACGCCGAATCTTACGGTCAGAAAAACCATGAGTGAAATTAGAGGTATTGCTATCAAGCCACCCAAAACCGATATCACGTACGGATTCACATTTCCAATTCTTGAAAGAACCGCACACATCCCAGCAATTCTCGGACACATCACGAAGAATGCAAAAGCTACGCTCAGTGTTACATACCTCCATTCGTTCATATTTCTTTTGAGTGTTAGAACTTTTAGTTCTATCGATGAGTTAACGGAAAATCAGTTAAATACAATCCGCAAATTTCCTTCATGGACTATTCATCCTTAGGATTGAAAGTTGGTATAGAAATTCATCAGCAACTCAACACAAAACACAAGCTTTTCTGCAACTGTCCTACGGAGCTTAGAGATGTTGAAGAGTCGAACTTCGAGTTCTTCCGATACTTAAGGCTTAAGAGGAGTGAAATAGGTGAGGAAGATAGGGCAGCGAAGGAGGAGGTGTTGAGAAGTAAGAGATTTGTTTACAAGAGCTACGACACGACTTGTTTGGTTGAAGCGGACGAAGAACCGCCGAGAGAACTGAACAGAGAAGCTTTGCAGATAGCTATAACGATTGCAAAGATGCTGAACATGGATTTCGTAGATGAGGTTCACGTGATGCGTAAAATCGTTATAGACGGTAGCAACACCACCGGATTCCAGAGAACTGCATTGATAGCTTTTGACGGCTACATAGAGGTTGATGGACGTAGAATAGGTATTGCAACTCTCTGCTTAGAGGAAGAGGCTTGTAAGAAGGTTGAGGATAAGGGTGAAGTTGTCGTTTATTCTCTCGATAGGCTTGGTATTCCTCTTGTTGAAATTGGAACTTATCCAGATATAGATTCGCCTAAACTTGCAAAGAAGGTTGCTAGGAAGTTGGGAATGATTTTACGTTCGACTGGTAAGGTTAAGAGGGGATTGGGAACGATAAGGCAGGATGTGAACATAAGCATTGAGGGTGGGGCGAGAGTTGAGATAAAAGGGGTGCAAGAGCTTGAGATATTGGATAAGGTTGTAGAGTATGAGGTTTTGAGGCAGTTAAATCTTCTAAAGATTAGGGATGAGCTTAGGCAGAGGAAAGCGTATGTCGTTAAGGGGATATACGACGTAACTAACGTATTTACGAATACGAAGTGTAAGGTCATTGCAAGGGCTTTAAAGAAGAACGGCAAGGTTTTGGCAATTATCTTGAAAGGATTTGGTGGTTTAGTTGGTAGAGAAATTCAGCCAAATAGAAGGCTTGGAACCGAATTTGCAGACATTGCAAAGACGTTTGGCTTAGGCGGTGTGTTTCATACGGATGAATTACCGAACTACGGAATAAGTGCTGAAGAGGTTACAAAGCTCAAGGAAATACTTGGAGCTGGAGATGAAGATGCAATAGTCTTCACTTGCGGTGAGGAGCTTAGAGTCAGGAGGGCTTTGCAGAGAATAATTGAGAGAGCTGAACACTGCTTAATTGGTGTGCCAGAAGAGACAAGAAAGGCAAACGAAGACGGAACAACATCCTACTTAAGACCTCTGCCCGGTTCTGCAAGAATGTATCCCGAGACTGATGTTCCTCCGGTAAAGATCACTGAAGAGATGTTAAACGTTGAAATACCAGAGCTAATTGAAGACAGAGCTAAGAGATACGTTGAGATGGGTTTAAGTGAGGATTTGGCTTGGGCTATAGCAGACAGCGAGCACTACGATCTTTTTGAGAGTTATGCTGAAAAGATAGCACCAACCGTCGTTGCAAGGGTTCTGCATATAATCCCAGCACAGCTTAAGAGGGAGGGATTCAACGTCGATGGACTCAAAAAGGAACACTTCAAGATTACGCTTGAGTTGATTGCAAATGGCAGAATCGCTAAGGAGGGGGCTGAAGAAGTTCTGAAGGAGTTCTGCGTCAATCCAAATGCTGACGTTGAGGACATACTGGCAAAGATGAGGGCTGGCGAGGACTTGGACGGCTTTATATCCAAGCTCGTAAACGAGAAGGTCGATCTGATTAAGGAAAGGAGGGAGAATGCTTTCAAGCCTCTGATGGGTTTGGTCATGAAAGAATTTAGGGGTAAGGTCGATGGAAAGGTTGTTGCGGAAAAGCTGATGAAGGCTATAAAGGAGAAGATTGCCGAGCTTTGACGTTTTAATTCAATACCGTTAGAAAGAGCTTTTAAAGGATATTTACAGAGTCAAGAAAATTAAGCAAGATAGAGATTATTGATTAACAATTAAGAAGAGAAGATTAATGAAGATGGGCTAAGGGACTTGTGAGGAGACAAGTAGCATTTCAAAAGCTTAGGTTAAAGCTTAGATTCACTTGGGTATGTTCCTTGGATACATTCGCTTTGCCTTATCAGCCTCTTTTATATTTATATCAACTGTGACGAAAGGTTTGTTACGGTTAGTTGATGCCAATACCTTTCCATCTGGTGATATGAGCCAAGCTCTACCGTTGAAACCCAAATCGCCACCGAAGCGATTTGATGAGATTACAAAGGCTCCCGAAACTATAGCTGTCATTTTCAGTCCGATAAGCCATCGACTTATTACAGTGGTGGCACGTGGAACTGCTATGATGTGTGCCCTAAGTTTTCCGTAATACCTTGCCCACTCGTTGAAGAAGACCTCACTGCATATCAATATACCAATCTTCATGTCGTTCCATTCAAATATACCAAAATCCTTCCTACCTCTATTGAACCACACAGCTTCGTAAAATCCTCTCTCATTTGGAAGGTAGTATTTAGATCTAATTGGATTGTACTTACCATCCCACAAAAAAGCCTGATTAAACCTCTTGTCATCGATTTGAATTGGATGGGTCGAGATAACTACTGAATTTAGATCGGATAGGCAGTTTATAAGTATGTCGTGAGCATCTAACGCGCTCATCCACGTTCTTTCGTTGAACCTTGGGTATTTAACAAACCAAGGGTATGCTGGTAGTTCTGGCGAGAGGATTACGTCACTCTCATTTTTCTTAATATGCTTAGTTACGTTCATCCAAGCGTTCCAAAGACAATCGTCTGGAAGTTCACAGATCGTCACCCTCATAATTAACAGTATATCTATATTTTACAGAACATTGCTAATCATCATTTCACGGTACTTCCAAAAATTGCAATTAGCTAACCTAAATAGAATTAGATTTTATTAATTTTGCATTATCTAATTGCCAAACATTCCGCTTTTGGATTTACCGTTTAATGTAGATCGGAATCTTGCCCATCTTAAAATTAAATTTTGCATCCTTCAGATTCGCTATGAGATATTTTCGCTTTGCATGATAATTAATTCATTTTTCTCTAAATCGCTTTCCGTTCGCTTTAACAACTGTTTCGTCTGATGCAATTGGATTTCTTTTTTCTCTTCGTCGAAATAAACCTTTTTATCAACTCTAAAACAGCTGTATGAGTCAGATAAAATTTTAGCAGTTCTCCTCATCGAAGAAATTTGAATGTAAGTATCTATTTCGAGTATTTCTTACTCCCGTCGGAGTTCTTTCTCTCGATAAGATTCGGATCTTCTATTAGTTTTCTCAAATTCATCAAAATTGGCTGAATATTTTGGGAGGGTAAAGTTTGCAATCTCTATTGTATATTGTTCTATAC
>CAZUUE010000016.1:0-9407 GCA_964623695.1 uncultured archaeon | reverse complement strand
AATAATAGACACACTCTGGTGGAATTGTGCAAATAAGCAGCTTCAGCCTACATCATTGCTTTAAAAGGTATCAAAAGTAAATGCAACGAATGCAACGTTATACGTTTATGCCCGAAGTCAGCACACCCACCCTCGGCGTTATTTAATTTCAACAACCTCTAAAACCTCAAGTGGAACCCTTTGTAGTCTCTTACCAAGTTCATATTTTGCTATTCTTATGGCATGTTCTCTGCTCTGCGCGTTGAAAACCTTCATTTCAAAGGTCAATCCTACCAAGGCTGTATTTGCTACCAAAAACACACTCTTAAGATCTTGCTTACATCTCGGACATCTCGTCAAACCAACATCAATATCGACGAAATCCAAATCTGGATGAAGCCTCTTTCCAGCTTCGGCAACCGCTATGTTCATGGCGTCCTTTACGCTTTTAACGTTCCTTACGATCCAAGCACCTTGTAAAACGACTATGTAGTTTGGCATCACAATTCAGCTTCAAAATCGCTTACGGAGTATGGAAAATCTTCAATACCCCTGTTTCTTAAAACTTCTCTCGCAAGCAACCAGTATACCAACGCCAAGGCTTTTCTGCCCTTGTTGTTTGTAGGGATGACGAGATCGATATTTGAAGTTGAGTTGTTTGTGTCACATAAGGCAACCACGGGAATTCCTATCCTCGATGCTTCTTCAACAGCCTGTCTATCTATCGCTGGATCTGTAACTATGACGACATCAGGTTCTTTATATTCCTTGAGCATTGGGTTTGTTAAAGTTCCTGGAATGAACCTTCCAATGACGTATTCACTTCCAACAGCCTTTGAGAACATCATCACTGGCTTCTGACCGTATTGTCTTGCAGAAACGGCGAGAATCTTGGAAGGTTCAAACCTCGCTAAGAATTTTCCTGCAATCCTTATCCTCTCATCTAACCTCTTTATATCCAAGACGTAGAGACCGTCCGATCTGACCTTGTATATGAACCTTCTCATCTCTCCCGTCCTTATCTGAGTTCCGATGTGGACTCCAGCAGCCAGATACTCGTCTGGCGGTATCAGGTACTCATATTCTAACATCGAATTGCGAAGTACATGTTTGTTTAAATAACTTATCACGGTTTTGATGATTGGTCTGAGTAGCATGATGATACAGTTGGTCGAATTTAGAGGAATTTATGCCAAATCAGTTTCAAGGTGCAAGCTTCAAATTTTGATCGGAATCTAAATATACAGCATCATAAAGTTAAATGAAATGAATCTAAGTGAGATAGTCCAAAACGGTGAGAGAGAAAATATAGAATTTAAGGAGTATTTGACATCTTTTCATCTTAAGGAGAACAGACTTCAGGAGTTGGCTTGTCAGATGAACCACAGAATCATCATGGGAAGAGGTAGAGCAATATACGTCATCGGCGTTTCCGATGACGGTAAGCTTAAGGGGATAGACGAAAAAAGATTCAATGAGACTGTTGAAATCTTAAGGAGGATTGCAAGTGAGATTTCTGCAGATGTAAGATCCGTTGAAAGGTTTAAGATAGATTCTGGATACGTCGGAATAGTTGAAATCGTGAAGTCGAGGGCAAAGGAGCACATCATAGTTGGAACGGCTGGACATGTTGATCATGGGAAGAGCACGTTGATCGGTTGCTTGATCACAGGAAAACCTGACGATGGAGATGGGGCGGTTAGAATATTCCTGGATACCTTGAAGCATGAGATCGAAAGGGGATTGAGTGCAGATCTGCATTTCACCGTCTTTGGATTTAAAGATGGAAAGCCTATCAGACTTAAGAACCCTTTAAACAAGAACGAGAGAGCTTTTGTGACCGAGAAGGCAGAAAAGCTCATATCCTTCGTTGATACGGTCGGACACGAACCTTGGCTAAGAACGACAATAAGGGGACTTTTGGGGCAAAAGATAGATTACGGGTTACTTGTAATTGCGAGTAATGATGGAATCATGAGAACGACGAAGGAACATCTCGGGATACTACTTGCAATGGATCTACCCGTGATAATTGCCATAACTAAGATAGACATGGTTTCGAAGGAGAGGGTTGATGACGTTTTAAATGATGTTTCACAGCTTTTAAGAACTGTGGGCAGGATTCCTTACGTTGTAAAAGATGTTGAAGATGTGAAGAAAGTTTCAAGGCTCATGAACAAGAAACTCATAGTTCCAATCGTAAGGACATCTGCAGTGACACTTGAAGGGTACGATCTTCTCGAGGAGCTACTCTTCAGATTACCAAAGGGGACATTTAAGGGTGGAAGTTTCCTGATGTATATAGACAGGATATACAGGATAACGGGTGTTGGAACGGTCGTGAGTGGGAGCGTTAAAAGGGGTGAAATTGAGGAAGGAGAGACGATTTACATAGGGCCATTTAAGGATGGAAGTTTTAGAAGGGTCAAGGTTCAAAGCATAGAGATGCATTATTACAGGGTTGACAGAGCTGAAGCTGGAGATATAGTTGGAATAGCTATAAAGGGGGTTAGATACGATGAAATAAGAAGGGGTATGGTATTGATAAAGGAAGAACCGAGAGCTGTCAAGGAGTTCGATGCTGACGTTTATGTATTTACACATCCCACGAGAATAAAGAGAGGTTACGAGCCAGTGGTACACATAGAGACAATATCTGAAACTGTGATATTCAAGGAGATGGAGATGGCGTACATGAAGGCTGGAGATAGGGGTAAAGTTAGGATAGCATTTAAATATAATCCTCAGTTCGTTTACGAGGGTCAGAAGTTCATATTCAGAGAGGGAAGGAGTAAGGGGATGGGTGAGATATTGAGAGTGTACACATGAACCAATCGCTCAGTCTGATATCATCGATAGCTTTGATACTCATTCTGATTAGAAAGGTTCACGTTGGGTTTGCAGTTTTCATAGGAGCTTTGACTTTGGGAATATTAACGATAGGTTTGCAGTCTTTCGAGATCTTACTCTTAACATTGACAGATAGACAAACGTTGAAGTTCATAGTGATATTTACGTTTGCGTTTACTTTGGCATATTCGATGCAGGAATCTGGTGTTTTAGATAGGATCACAAGATCAACACTATCTCTCTTTGGCAAGGCCAGCACTTTCATGATACCTGCAATGATAGGGTTTTTACCTATGCCTGGTGGAGCTATAGTTTCCGCAGTTATGCTTAAAGATGTATTTAAAAGGTTTGAGATCGAATCGGAGAAGGCCACATTTTTGAATTACTGGTTCAGACACATCTGGGCATGTCTCGACCCGATATATCCGAGCGTCGTGATAGCCTTAGCTGTTTTAGAGACAAACTACCTGACTTTAATTAGATCAACTTATCCCATTACGATTGCAATGATCGTCTCTGGATTACCCTTCATAACTCTCGGTAAACCGAGCGGAGACAAGGATTACGTTGGAATTCTGTACATAATGCCGATACTAGCGATCGTAATCTTGACTCTATTTGGAATGGATTTACTTTATTCATTGGCGATAGTATTGGCAATCTTTTGTGCATTGATAAAACCAAACCTAAGAATAGTTGCAAGGAAGGTTTTCAATTTTAGGATATTCTTACTTTTAATTGCACTCCTTTATTTTAAAGAATTGATAATCGTGACAAACTCCGCTTACGCCCTTCTAAACGATCTAAGCTTCTTACCTCAGGATATCCTTGCATTTACACTTTCATTCATCGTTGGCTTTGCTACAGGAATAGAATCTGGATATTCAGCAATAGCTTTACCTTTACTCATCCCATTTATAGGTATTGGAGAAGTCACATCGAGAAATCTCCTCCTCGTCATGGGTGGTGGTATTGCAGGGGTCATGCTTTCTCCACTTCATCTTTGTCTTATATTGACAAAGGAATACTACTCTGCAAACATGGAGAGTATATATCTCAGGTATCTGATACCTTCGAGCCTTTTAACGATCCTGTTTATATTTCTGTTTTACCGTTATCTCTGATCCTCAACCTTTATATACTCATCAGTTAAATTAGAATAATGTTAATCGAATTACCGAAGCACAGTGAGGTTTTTGGTAGTGTAAAGATTTACGAAATTCAAAAGGTTTTAAAGCTTGAATCTGGAAAGATAGTTTCCCCTCTGATTAGGGGATTTTCAAGAGATGAACTTGAAGAAATTTTTAGCAAGATGGCTATCATCATTCCCGTTAAGGATGAAAGGATTCATCTCTTTGATGGAGTCATAAGATCAATTCCAGCTGGATGTAAAATCGTGATAATCTCGAACAGTAGGAGGATAGAACAAGATATGTTTAAGATCGAATGCGATATCGTATCAAACTTCCATAAGGTTACTGGACAAAACGTAACGATAGTTCATCAGAAGGATCCAGGTTTAAGCTTGGCATTTCAGGAGGTAGGTTACGATGCCATACTCGATAAAACTGGAGTTGTCAGGGATGGAAAAGGAGAGGGTATGATAGTTGGAATACTTTTAGCTAAAATGCTCGGGTGTGAGTACGTGGGGTTCGTTGACGCAGACAACTACATACCTTGTTCTGTAAACGAATATGTGAGCATTTATGCAGGAGTTCTGAGTTTAGCTGAGACACCTTATGCGATGGTTAGATTACATTGGAGGTACAAACCGAAGGTAATGGAAGACAAGCTTTACTTTAAGAAGTGGGGTAGGGTTAGTGAGATCACAAACAGATATTTAAACATGTTGTTGTCTATGAAGACGGGCTTTGAGACGATCATAGTTAGAACTGGAAACGCTGGCGAGCATGCTATGACGATGAAGTTGGCGGAGATAATTTCGTTTTCAACTGGATTTTCGGTTGAACCTTACCAGATAATATACTTACTTGAGGAGTTTTGGGATGGAGAAACCAAATTTAAAGAAGCCTTGAGTAGTGGTATTTCAATATACCAAGTAGAAACGATGAATCCTCACGTTCATGAGGAGAAGGGAGATGAACATATAAGGGATATGCTTCTCGCATCTCTGTCTGTAATATATCACAGTAAGCTTGCGAGGGAAGAGCTAAAGGTGAAGATATTTGAAGAACTGAGAGATCAAGAAATTGTGAGAAGTAGGAGAGAGATAAAGAAGTGTATAACCATGCCTCCGATCTGCGAGATAAACATCGGTAAATTCAGGGAGGTCTTTGAGAGATATTCCGAAACCCTTAAAACCTTCGGTTGAACTTAAGACATGAAGATCGTGTTCACAGATCTAGATGGAACTCTGTTAGATGAGAATTACAGGTGCGATAAAGCTTTACCAATTATAGAGAAGCTTAAAAAGGAAAAAATACCGATAGTATTCGTTTCAGCAAAGACGAGATTTGAACAGGAGGTTTTTAGGAGGAAACTTGGAATAAACGATCCGTTTATAGTTGAGGACGGTTCTGCAATATTCTTTCCAAAAAACTACTTCGGAAAGAAGTTTGGGGAATACTTTGACGATCATGAAGCCATAGTTTTGGGTGTGAAATACGATTTGATCGTTGAAAGACTTAAAGAGCTTAGGAAAACTTTTAACGTTAACAGTTACTACTTCATGAGTGTCGAAGAGGTTGCAAAGGTTACAGGTTTGAGTTTAGATATGGCCAAACTTGCAAAGATGAGGGAGTTCAGTGAGACTGTGGTTGAGATAGATGAAGATGGTTTAAACATTCTTAAGAAGGAGTTTAACGTTCTCATAGGTGGTAAGTTTGTTCACGTTTACGGAAAAGGAGCGGATAAGGGCAAAGCTGTTAAGATTGTTGCGGACATGTTTAAGGAGATTTATGGAGATGTTGAAACCGTTGGAATAGGAAACTCTTATACGGACATACCTATGCTTAAAGCTGTTCAAATTCCAGCTTTGGTTAGAAATCCAGATGGATGGATCGAAGTTGATTTTGAAGTTTACAAAGCAAATGGGATTGCAACTGATGGATGGATAGAGGTTGTTGAGAGGTTCGTTCTGGGGTGATGATATGGATGTTATACATCTCGTCCCACACACGCACTACGATGCGATATGGGTGTTTACAAAGGAGGACTACTTTTACATAAACATAGATCTGATTTTGCAGAAGCTTGTGGATATCATGGAGAGGGAGAAGGATTACAAGTTTTTGATCGAGCAAACATACCTTCTTGAAGAGGTCGAAAAGAGGTATCCAGATCTCTTTAACAAGCTTTCGAGGTTTATAAAGGAGGGAAGGATCGAAATTGCGGATGGAGAGTACCTCATGGCCGACACGATGTTACCTCAAGAGGAGTCGTTGATAAGGGAAATAGTGTTCGGTAAGAGGTACGTGAAGGAGAAGTTTGGAGTAAACGTTGATGTCATGTGGCAGGCTGACAGCTTTGGATTGAACGCACAGCTACCTCAAATCTATAGGAAGTGCGGATACAAGTACATTGCATTCAGGAGGGGATGCCCAGAGGTAAAGCCTTCGGAGTTCTTGTGGGAAGGTTTGGATGGGACAAGGATAATTGCACACTTCTTCCCACTTGGTTACAGAGCTGGCCTAAATCTTGACGAGCTTGATGAGAGTTATGTAAAGCTTAAGAGAGTCGCATTCTCGAATCACATACTCATGCCATCCGGTAGTGGAGTGACCCTACCTCAAGAGGAAGCCATTGAGGTTGTTAAAAGATGGAACGAAACGCACGATTCCATCATGAAGATATCAACGCCCTCTGAGTTCTTTAGAGAGATAGAAAAGTTTGCTGATAAGTTACCAGTGAGGAAGGGGGAGATGTACTCGGGTAAGTATTCTGAAGTCTTTCCAGACACTTCTTCAAGCAGGATATGGGTGAAGAAGAACCTTAGGAAGTTTGAGAACTGGCTGAATTCGTTTGAAAGGTTTGCAACCGTAAACTTCTTGTTGGGTGGGGATTATCCAAGAGAGGACATCGTAAACTGTTGGAAGAAGATACTTTTCTTAGCTTTTCACGATGTCGTTCCAGGAACGGGAATGGACAGCGGTTATGAAGAAGTTAGACAGAACATAGGATTTTAAATACGAAGCTTTCCTATCTAACACCGAGAACACTTAAAGAGATAGTTACGAACGACAGCAACGATGAAGAGTTTGGAGACATAGTCGTTTTCAATCCTCTAAGCTGGGAAGTTTCAAACTGGGTTGAGGTTGATCTTAACTTCGATGAGGGACAGGTTTACAAGATAGATGGTTTGAAGTGCGGTGATGAGGAGATAGATGTCGAGATCATCAGATTTAGACGATACGAAGACGAATCTCTTAGCTATGTAAGGATAGGGTTTGTGGCTACTGTTCCAGCGTTGGGATACAAGGTTTACAAGATAGTTGAGAGAAGGAGGAAGAAGGAAAAGAATTACATTAGAATAGTTGGTAACACAATCGAAACCAAGCACTTCAACGTCAGCTTCTCACCTGAGAACGGATTGATCACAGTTGAGAAGGATGGTAAGATCATATTTAGAGATGGAAACGAGCTTGTAATCGAAAGCGAGATAGGAGACCTTTACTATCACAGAGAGGAGATAGACACACCGATCAAAACCGAAGGTGGTGAAGGGATAAGGTACGGATCGTTCATGGTTAAGAGCTTTTGGATAGAGAAGTCTCCGTTGAGAAGAGTTATAAACATAGAAACAGATTACTATTCCCTCAGATGGCCTTACAGACTTACCCATAAATTAAAGCCCATAATATGGAGACACAGATACGTAACGTTCAGAAAGAAAATAATAGTTTACAGGGATATACCCAGAATAGACTTCATCACTTTTGTTGATAACAGACATCCTAGAATTAGAATTAGGGTTAGATTTAAGACGGACATGAACCTTCCAGAGTACACCTGCGAGTGTCAGTTTGGCGCTGTAACCAGAAAGACGAACATGTACTACTTTAAGCCAAAGGATTGGAAGGAAAAGCCATCTGGTGTTTATCCTTCAATAAGATGGATAGATTACAGTGATGGCGAAAAAGGTCTAGCCGTTTTAAATAGGGGAAATCCAGAAAATGAGATTAGAGATGGAAACGTTTACATAACTCTCTTAAGATCTGTAGATATACTTTCAAATGGAACTGCAGGTCCTCTCATACCAGTCCCAGATGCGAGAGAGCTGAAGAAGTATGAGTTCAGATACGCAGTTTATCCACACGATGGAGATTGGAGAAAGGCTAAAGTTTACAAAATGGGATACGAATTTAACTACGATCTCATAGCTCTCCAGTTACCGAGAAGGAGATACAGATTGAAGAGATCCTTCTTGAGTATCGAACCTGATAACGTCATATTAACTGCATTTAAGCTTGCTGAGGATCTGGATGGAATAATCGTTAGATTCTACGAGGCTGAAGGGAAGGACACAGAAGCCAAGATTACGTTTTTCAAGAATATTTCCTCAGCCGAAGTTTTGAACATGCTTGAGGAAAAGGATGAGGAGTTTGAAAAGGAAATAACTGCGAAAGATAACGTCATAAAGATCTCTATGAAACCTTTCGAGATAGTTACACTTAAGGTTAACTTTGAGACTTCAAAAACTTGATCACAGCATCCTTCATTATTTCCATGGGCGGATCGAATCCAAACCATATCTTAAAAGCTTCCGCACCTTGATACACTAGCATATCTAAACCATAGACGACTTTACATCCCCTTTTCTTTGCGAGTTTTATCAAAGGAGTTTCTATTGGATTGTAAACCGTATCAAATACAGTAACGTTTTCAATTAGGTTCTCTGGGACTGGGAGTTTTTCCTCAAATCCCTTCATTCCCAACGGTGTGCAATTTATTAAAATTTCAAACTTACCTCTCAGTTCGTCTATCCTTTCGTATGGATAAAAAATGCAGTCTCCAAATTTTCTGACATCGTTTGCAAGTTTTAAACCTCTCGATGCTGTCCTGTTCGTTATTATTAATATCGATCTTCCAGCCAAGGCGAAAGCGATCGCCCTCGCCACACCCCCAGCTCCGACTATGAGAACAACTTTATCCTCGTAATCCACGTTGTTAGCTTCAAGTGTTCTTAACGCTCCCGTTGCATCGGTGTTGTAACCCTCAAGACTCTGAACATCAACGGTATTAACGGCTCCTATCCTTTCAGCCAGTCCAACAGGTTTAACAAACTTCGTTATCTCCTCTTTGTGCGGTATCGTCACGTTTAAACCCTTAAAACCCAACGCTTTTAAACCGTAGATGGCATCTCTCAAATCTTCAGGCTTAACGTCGAACGGTAGGTAAATCGCATCTATTCCAAGGGTCTTAAATACAGTGTTGTGCATGATCGGTGACGCGGAATGTCCAATCGGATGTCCAATTACACTAAAGTACAACATAACGTACACTTCGTTTTGACTATTTAAGTTGTTTGCAGTGGATATCGGTTGAATCAACAGTATGAGCTACCCCGCCCTAAATAGTAGATCGGAAAGTGTGTTGGTGATTTATAAATCCCTTTGCTC
>CAZUUE010000015.1:0-9710 GCA_964623695.1 uncultured archaeon | reverse complement strand
AACGCCTCCCAATGAATCTGAGGGAGGAATTAATTTGCCGAAATCGGAAACGTAAGTATCGTTAAGCGATTTAACTCTCACTTGTCGTTGAACTTGAATAACTCATCACCTTTAAATAGATAGACATCAAATCCCTTCGATTTGGCAAATCTCAAGACATCATCATCCCAACTTGATAGGACAAAAATAACTCTGAGAATTCTCTTTGAAAATATCGGATTCGATTTAATTTTGCTTAATATCTTAGAAACTTTCTTCATCTTTCTCAAAGCATTCCTCTTTTCGGTCTCTATTTCAACTATCATCGCCTCATTCCCCTTTACAATTACAAGATCAGGTCTGTATCCAAGTTTTGATATTCCAGTAAGTTCAGATTCAACATAAACGTTTCCACCTATCATTTCTACGATCTTCCTTCTCATGTAACTGTGCTCAAAACCTTCACCACCGATCTTCTCACCGTGTAAAGCTATCTTGATGTTTTCAATTGCTTTTTCCAAAGCTTTACTCTTCAACTCACAATTTATCTCTTCAAGCTCCCCCAAAATTTTTCTCAACCTCTCATCGATTTGCATCTTCTCACGATCCTATCGAGTTCAACCAAAGCCTGAATAGGTGTTAAGCTGTTGACATCTATCTTCGATATCTCATCCAGGATCTCGTTGTTGACATCAACCTTTAGGCTGTCGAATATCTGGTAAGCTCTTTCGATGACCTCTTTGGGAAGAACAAGCTCAGCAATCTTTATGCCATAACTCTCTTTACAAGCTCCTCTCTTTATCCTTCTATCGAACTCCAAGGTTTCACACTCAAAAATCTCGAAGTGATAGTTCTTAACACCATCCAGACTTTCAAGTTCTGAAAGTTCATGGTAATGCGTCGCAAAGAGGGTCTTTGCTCCGATCTTGTGTATGAATTCTACGATAGCCCAAGCTAAGCTCAATCCATCTTTCGTTCCAGTGCTCTTTCCAACCTCATCTAGTAAAATTAGACTTCTCTTAGTAGCATTTCTCAGTATATTTCCAACTTCGTTCATCTCAATCATAAAGCTACTGTAACCCCTAGTTATGTCATCGACAGCCCCAATTCTTGTGAATATCTTATCAACTACACCAATTATCGCATAACTTGCAGGAACGAAGCAACCTATCTGAGCCATTATGGTGATAAGGGCTGTCATCCTTAGGTATGTCGATTTTCCAGCCATGTTTGGACCCGTTATTATGAGTATTCTACTGTCCTTAGATAATGTAACATCGTTTGGAACGAAGTTGGTCGTTAGCTCGACCGTCGGATGTCTTCCGTCCCTAACTATAATATCGTATCCATCGTTTACCTTAGGCTTTACGTAATTGTAGAGAACGGAAACTTCAGCAAATGTCGATAGAACGTCGAGCTCAGCTATCTTATTTGCACACTCCCTTATATCTTCAACCCTTTCTGCAACCTTCTCTCTCACCTCGTTAAATAACTCATACTCCAAAGATTTTATTCTCTCCTCACATGCCAAGATCTTTTCTTCTCTCTCTTCAAGCTCTGGAATCGTAAATCTCTCAGCATTTACGAGTGTTTGCTTCCTCTTATAGTATCTAGGAACCAAAGCGACCTTCGACTTTGGAACCTCTATGTAGTATCCAAAAACTGTGTTGTACCCAACTTTAAGCTTATCAATCCCAGTTTTCCTTTTTTCTCTATCTTCGATCTTCATTAAAAATTCCTCATGCTCTCTCTTAATCCTCCTGAGATCGTCAAGCTCTCTTGAGTATCCATCTTTTATCACACCACCATCCTTAACGCTTACCGGAGGATCTTCAACTATTGCAGACTCTATGAGTTCCACAAGATCCTCCAAAGTTTTTAAACTCTGAACGATCTTTCTAAGTTTTCTCGAATCAAAATTAAAGGATTTAATTTTTTTAATCGCTTTCAGAGAGTTCTTTAGAGCAACCAAATCCCTTGCATTTGCCTTTCCATACTCGACTCTGCTTACGATCCTTTCGAGATCGTAGACCTCTTTAAGTATCTCCCTCATACTCTGCCTTAAAAAGCTTTTTTCAAAGAGTTCCTCAACAGCTTCAAGTCTCCTTTCAATTTCATCGACATCCAACAGTGGTCTCTGTATCCATCTTCTCAAAAGCCTACTTCCCATCGCAGTTGATGTGTTGTCCAAAACCTCAATCAAAGTTCCCCTTCTGCTACCGTCTATCAGATTCCTAAATATCTCAAGATTTTTTAACGTCGTAGAATCTAAGAGCATGTAATCTCTGCTCTCATACTTCTGAAGCTTTATGATCATGCTCTCGATGAAAAGTGAATCCTTGACATATCTCAAAACGGATCCGCATGCTCTGATGCATTCCTCTTCAAGCTCGATCTCATCGATGTTCGGAACGCACTCTTTGAGGATGTTAAGAGATTCTTGTAGGGAGTAACGATCTGGATCAAGAGTGTGAACGATCTTAACGTTCTTTTTCAGTTCATCGATCTCATCGAATCCCTCTGGAACTATACACTCGACAGGATTGAACTTCATGATCTCAGCAATCACGTCGTCAAAGCTCTCTAAAGATGTCGTGAAGAATTCACCAGTTGAAACATCTATTAGTGCAATTCCATAAACCCTCCCCTTATACACTGACATCAAGTAATTGTTCTCTTTCGTTAGAAGTTCTTCCTCTATCAGAGTTCCAGGAGTTATGACCCTTACAACCTCTCTCTTAACAAGTCCTCTTGCCTTGGATGGATCTTCAACCTGTTCGCATATGGCAACCTTGTAACCCTTCTCTATCAACCTCTTGATGTAAGGAAAGACAGCATGATGGGGAACACCGGCCATTGGGTGCTTTTTGTCTCTTGAAGTTAGGACTATTCCAAGTTCTTTCGATGCTATCTTGGCGTCTTCATCAAAAAGTTCGTAGAAATCTCCAACTCTGAAGAACAACAATGCATCCTTATACCTCTCTTTAATCTTGTAATATTGTTCCATCATAGGTGTAAGCTTTGCTTCACTTGACATCTTGTTAAATTGGTCACAAGGATATTTAAGAAATCCTATCGGCAGAGTTATATATCAGAGTATTTAAATTAAAGGCATGCAATTGTCAGAGAGACTCAAGAAGCTTCCGAAGTACCTCTTTGCAGAGATAGATGAAATGAAATATAAGAAGATTCGAGAAGGAGTTGATCTAATCGATCTTGGTGTAGGAGATCCAGATATACCAACTCCAAGGCACATAGTCGAAGCGATGAAGAGAGCAGTTGAAAATCCAAAAAATCATAGATATCCAAGTTACGAGGGAATGATTGAATTTAGACTGGCCGTTGCTGAGTTCTATGAAAGAAGGAAGGGTGTCAAGCTTGATCCTGAAAGAGAGGTCGTAGCTCTTATAGGATCCAAAGAGGGTATTGCACATCTCCCGTTAGCCTACGTAAATGACAAAGATTATGTCATAGTTCCAGATCCAGGCTATCCAGTTTATCAATCTGCAACGATATTGGCTGACGGTGTACCTTACAGAATTCCCCTTAGGAAGGAGAACGGATTTCTACCGAATTTCGATGAGATACCTTCAGATGTCGCAAAAGATGCGAAGATAATGTTTTTGAACTATCCAAACAATCCAACTTCGGCAGTTGCAGATAAGGAATTCATAAAGGAGGCGATAGACTTCTGTATAGACAACAGAATAATACTCGCCCACGATTTTGCGTACGGTGAGATAACGTTTGATGGATACAAGGCTAGAAGCTTCTTGGAATTTGAGAATGCCTTTGAGATTTGCATAGAGTTCAATTCACTTTCAAAAACCTTTAACATGACAGGTTGGCGTATAGGATTTGCGGTTGGAAATCAGGACATATTGAAAGGTCTTCTAAAGGTTAAGACGAACGTTGATAGTGGAGTATTCCAAGCGATTCAAGAGGCTGGAATAACTGCTTTGAGAAGCGAAGACTCCGTAATAAGAAAGATATGTGAAGTTTATGAGGAGAGGAGGAATGTTTTAGTTGAAGGTTTAGCCGAAATTGGCTTAAACGTTGAGAAACCAAAGGCTACGTTTTATGTATGGTGCGAGGTTCCAAACGGTTACACGAGTGTAGAGTTTACAAAGAAGCTTCTAGAGGTTGGCGTTTTAGTGACACCGGGTATCGGTTTTGGTGAGTGTGGGGAGGGTTTCGTTCGATTCTCCTTAACGAGAGACATTAAAGAAATAAGAGAGGCTGTCGATAGGATCAAGAGATTAGATCTTTAACCTTACCAATCAACACACAGTCAACCGTTAATACATCAGCATCAAAATAGTTCCATTCTTTAAACAAGAATCCCGCCGGAACTCTTAGATTTACGGGTGTAGATGAACAGAGCTCATTGAACGCTGGCATTACTAAGACATTTGAATCTTTCCACTTACCGAAAATCCAAACTCTCTCTTTAATTCCATTAAGATATATAGAAGGATGAGCATGTCCAACGATCAGATTTTTTCCAATCTCCTTTGGCTTTATATGACCATGAGTTAGATGGAACTTTCCAATATGAATCTCCCGCTCACCCTTAAGTCCTCCATCGTGATTTCCCTTTACAAGTGTGAAATCGATGCTACTCACAAGTCTTTCAACTCTTCTGTCGTAACCTATCTTATGTTTTAGATCTCCAAGTATCACTATCTCATCAACCTTATTTTCGTTTGCAAGCTCTTCAATCTTCTTTAAAATCCACTCGTCGTAGAATCTAACCAATCCCAAGTGCAAATCCGCAACTATTAAGAACACATTTCTTCCTCTCAATATCAAAGCCGGCTCATTTTCTACCAGCTCCAGCCTCATACTTAAGTGGAATCAAACCAACCATTCCAAGTATAACTGCTCCTATAAGGGATTGAAGTAATCTTGTTATTTCTCTTGATATGAAGTATTCAGAAAATCCCCATAGGATGAATCCAGTTGAAATCAAAAGTAAAAATATCGATACAAACTTTCTGAAATCCCTTCCCTCCACAATGCAATCAAACATCTTACCAATCGATATAAAAACACCACATCCAACTATCCACCAAACCGAAGAGTTTATGAAGATCGTTACAAGCGTTACCAAGTCTTTAACATCCTTTAAGCTCTCAATCCAGACCGCGTAAATCCCTTGAACTATTCCAATCACTATGAATATCAAGGCTAGCATGTACATGACGAATGAGAATCTTCCCTCAATCAGCGATCTCTTGAGTGTTAAGAAGTAACTTTCAACAGATTCTTCAAGTCCATAAGCCTTTATAAGGAAGTAAATGCCCAAAACGAGGACTATGCTCCCCACGCCAATCTCTGGACTTTTAAGGAACAGAGAGATCGAATAAACTATCAATATTATTCCCAAGGGTGTCAACGTGCTCTTTGCAATCTTTGGATCCTCAAACGCCTTCTTTATAAGATAGTACGTACTCTCAATAGTCTTACTCTGCTTCACGATTATCCTTCTAACACCGTCTATCTTAAACCTCGATGCAATCAACGGTAGAACGAATTCGTCTTCACTTCCATCCGTAACGACTATCACGCTTTTTGCATTTAACTTGTTCTTAACGTAATCGAGTTGTTCTGCGATCTTACCATCTGAAATCACACCAACCTTTTGATCTCCACATACCGTAACTATCTCGACATCTTCACCTTTAGCCTTAAGTTCGTCGTATATCTTTATGGCTCCAAAGAGTGTATTGAGATCGGAATCTTCTGGATCGACTTCGGCTAACTTTATCGCAGAAATCAGATTCGACTGCCTACCGATTATAGGACTCTTAACTCCAGCCTTAACTCCCAAATCGTCGTCCCTGTCTATAACCAACACTATCCTCTCAACCACACAACGAGTTATCTTAAAAATATAATAGGATTTCGCAAAAGATATTTAACAATTGAACACATCATTTAAGATGGCGAGATTCAGACATCTCATATCAATAGACGATTTGAACAGAGACGACATCATCCACATACTTACAAAGGCTGAAAGTTTTGAAGATGTTGCAAGGGGTAAGATTAAATCAAATCTGCTTGAAGGTAAGATACTTGCAAACCTCTTTTTCGAACCTTCTACAAGAACAAGGATGAGCTTTGAGACAGCTATGAAAAGACTTGGTGGCGACGTGATAAACCTAACAGCCCAGGAGATCAGTAGCATAGCAAAAGGAGAAACACTCGCTGATACGGTTAAGGTCATAAGTAGGTATGTAGATGCGATCGTCATAAGACACCCCTTGGAAGGTTCTGCAAGATTTGCATCTGAACATTCCGAAGTTCCAGTCATAAACGCCGGAGATGGTGCCGGACAGCACCCAACCCAAACCCTTTTAGATCTCTACACCATAATGAAGGAATGTGGAAGTTTAGAAGGACTCAAGATAGCTCTGATGGGAGATCTGAAATACTCAAGAACCGTCCATTCCTTGATAAAGGCACTGAACTTGTTTAAAAACAAGATATACCTCATCAGTCCAGAGAGCTTGAGACTTCCAGAGGAGTTTTCGGTCGATGCCGAAGAGGTAAAGCTTGAAGATGTCATTGAGGAGATAGACGTTTTGTACGTCACAAGAATTCAGAGGGAGAGGTTTCCAGATGAAGAGGAATACAGAAAGGTTGCTGGAAGTTACAGGATAACTTTGAAGGTGTTAGAAAGGGCTAAAGAGAGTCTTGTGATAATGCATCCTTTACCAAGGGTGGATGAAATCGATGTCAGCGTAGACAAAACCAGACATGCAAAGTACTTCGATCAAGCTTTTTACGGTGTTCCAGTTCGAATGGCTATACTTTGTGAGGTGATGCTATGAAAAGAGAGCTTGTGATAAGCAAGATCGAAAAGGGGACTGTTATAGATCACATAAACGCTGGCAAGGCTCTGCTTGTCCTGAAAATACTGAAGATAGGGGTTGGAAGTAAAGATACGGTCACACTTGCTATGAACGTTTCAAGTAAAAAGATGGGAAGGAAAGACATAGTCAAGGTTGCGAACAAGTTCATAGGTGACGAAGAGCTGAACAGAATAGCTCTGATAGCTCCAAAGGCTACGATAAACCTGATAGAGAACTACGAGGTAAGAAGGAAGTTCAAGGTTAAATTACCGAGATTTATTGAAGGAATACTTAGATGCCCAAACAGAAACTGCATAACGAACAGTAAAGAGCCCGTGACACCGAAGTTTCACGTAACACTCAAGGACGATGTTGTAACGGCAAGATGTCATTACTGTGGTAGAGTTATAAAGAACGTGGATGAGTTTGTAGTTTAAAGTAAAGGTCTGCAAGATCTTCGATTTCCCTAATAAACCTTCCAACAATACTGAAGAGTTTCTTTCTCAACACGAGATCGACTTTAATGCCAGAAAGCTTCTCGATCAGATCCCTCTTTAAGATTTCACCCTTCTCATCCCAATCTGTCAGTATTATGACATCACTGCATCCGATTTCATCTACAAGCTTAGCTCTTGATAAGTTTGAAACAGTTAAGATCTTACCCTGAACACCCAACCTCCTCAGAGAAAGAAGATCTTTCCTACCTTCAACCAATATCACCGCTTCGTTCGATCTATCTTTAAGCTCAGCTATTATCTTTGAAAGCTCTTCGTAGTCTATCATAACCTCAACAGACTCTCCAAATCTCTACCCATCACAAACATCACATCTCCATTTTTAAGTCTCGTTTCGGCAGAAGGAACTATTATCTCATTGTCCCTAACTATCGCAACAACCGTGCAACCAGTTCTTCTTCTTAGATCTAACTCTCTCAAAGTCTTACCAGCAAACCTCTCATCTACTGTAACCTTCTCCAATATAATCTCACCACCCATCACAGTCTCCACGAATTCTACACTCGCACTGCTCTTCATAAGGGCGTAAACCTTCATAGCTGTGTCCTTGTAAGGCGAGAGCAAGAAGTCTACGCCTATCCTGCTCATCTTTTTCTCAACGTCTGGATTTCTTAAGACGACAAACGTCTTTACGTTTGGATTGAGAGCCTTTGCTGTGATAACGGCGAATGCGTTGTTAGAATCCGTCATGCAGCAGACTATGGATTTTGCATCTTTAATCTTTGCCTTCTCAAGTGTCGCTTCATCCGTGGCGTCACCGTGTATGGCTACGTATCCATCTTCTCTCGCCAATTCAACCTTGTTCACATCGATGTCGATCACAACTATCTCATTCTTTGGAAAGTTCTTTGCAATCTCCCTTCCCATCAAACCGTATCCACAAATTATACAGTGACCTGAAATCTTTTCAAGCATCTTCTCCCACCTTTTCAATCTCATCTCAAATAATATTGGAGTTATTAGACTTATGGAGTAAAAGAATATTCCGACACCAAAAAACATGAGAAATATCGATATAACCCTACCATAGAGACTCATATTCCATATCTCGCCATATCCAGTTGTTGTTATCGTTATAACTGTCATATAAAAGCAGTCAAACCAGTCTTTACCTTCCAAAATTCGATACGCAAAAGTTCCAAGAAGGATTGTCCCCAAGAGTAACAAAGAAATCTTAGCTACATGTCTTCCAATCTCCATCGATTTTAGTATGTTAAACGTTTAAAAATTTTTAAATGAGTCCAGCTCTCTGTAATATTAAGAGATCCTCGGTTTCGATCTTTTCACCTCTCTTAAACATCTCGTATATCTCTTTAGCCTTCTTCATCAACTCTTCTCTCTCTCTATATTCCTTTGATCTCTCAATTCTCGCCTTCAAAGCTTTTATAACCTTATCCAAATCTTTGATGTCCCTCCTCATCGTTTGAATCCTCGTATGACAAAGATCTGCCTCTTTCTTGGCCTTTATAAAATTCTCATGACATTCATCTGCATGCTTCCTTTTTTCATCAACGACCCTTAAAGTTTCAATCATTTCCTCATGGTATCTGTCAGCCTCCTTCATTATCTTTGTCATCTCCTCTCTAATCTCTCTAATCTTCTCTTTAAGTTCTCTTATTCTTGCTATTAGAGATCTAAATTCCGCATGCTTTTCTAACTGAGCCTTTCTCTCTTCAAGCTCTCTTCTAAGTCTTGAAATTCTTTCTACTAAGCTCCTTTCTCTTTCAATCGTCATAACAGAAGTCTGCTGAATGAACTCCAACCTTCTGATTTCCCTTTCAATTTCGCTCAAAGGTCTTCCACCCTTGTCTATGTTCTTCCTAAGCTCATCAAGCTTTTCATACAGCTCATCGACTTCCTTGTAAAGTTCATCTTTTTGGTTCTTGAGCTCCCTAACTCTGGAATTCAACTCATCTCTCTTAGCCTTAAGCTCTCTCACCTTAACGAGAAGATCCTTCACTTCATCGTTTAGAATATTCCTTCTCTCTCTGTATTCTTTAGCCTTTTTATTTAACTCATCTCTCCTGGCTATCAACTCCTGCAACTCTTTTTCCAACTGTTCCCTTCTCTCTTCTAACTTCTCTATCATACTTTAACCCTTTATCTTTGTTGCAAAGGATACAATTTAAAAATCTTTTGCCGACGGCTTCCGCGCTTCCCGTGCCCTCTCGGAACACAGTACAACGCGGAACGGGATCGGGCTTAACTTCCGGGTTCGGAATGAGTCCGGGTGTTTCCCCGATCCCTATGGCCGTCGGCAGATCCTAATAATTCATGACGATATTTAAAAATTTTGTCAAGGGGAGTGTGTCTATTATTCCACCTTCATTATACAAACTCTTAACAAAATTCTCAG
>CAZUUE010000014.1:0-9740 GCA_964623695.1 uncultured archaeon | reverse complement strand
GCATCTTTCATGCTGATATTCAAGTACGGTTACGGAAACAGGCAGTGGGTTGGAATCCTCTATTTCGTTTGGACGCACATAGCAGGAGTTTTGGCGATAATAAGCTTCTTGATGATTGCATTTCAAAACCAGACTGCAGCCTTGCATGGAATAAAAACGGTTGGTTTCCTTGCGTGGCTTCTGGTTTTCATAGGGATGGTCGTGAAGCTTCCAGGCTTAGGCCCCCACATCTGGCTACCTTGGGCACACGCCGAAGCACCGACTCCCGTCAGTGCATTGCTGAGCCCACTCACAGTTGGATTGGCAGGATACGTTCTTTTAAGAATATATCAGATCGATCCTTCCTTCATAATCACTTTCAGAAATCCCATCGTAGCTTACGGAATAATCACAAGCATATACGCTGGACTGTCCGTTGTGAAGCAGAGGGACTACAAGAGACTGCTTGCATACTCAACCGTTTCACAGATGGGATACATGTTGATAGCTCTGTGCTTGGGTTCGGCTGGATTGATAGCTTTGGTAGTCCAATACATAAGCCACGCATTTGGAAAGTCCATACTCTTCATGACAGCTGGAGCCATAATTGCGATATACCACGGTCTGAGGAGTCTCGATAAGATGAGCGGGATGCACGAGTACATTCCAACAATTGCAAATGCAGCTCTAATCGGATTTATGACATTGAGCGGTATCATGACGATAGGCATGTTTGCAGAGTTCTATATACTTGTGGGATTGACCGAAATATACAAGTTCAATTTACCAGTTATACTGGCTGTCGTGACAGTCTTTATAATATCTGGTCTCTACGCCTTCTACACAATGAGGGTCATATACTATGGAAGACCTTTCGGTTACGAAAAGAGGAAGTTTAGTAGGCTTTTGGATGTTCCGATGTTCATCATAGGATTCTTGAGCTTTGCATTCGTGTTCCCACCGTTGGCGAGGATACTTTTGAGTGGTTTGAAGTTGGCTTTTGGAGGTGTTTGAGATGATGGAGCTTTTGATTTTGTTGTTCCTGTCACCTATAATTTCAAGCATTCCGATAGCGTTCGCATGGTTAATAGATCCGAAGCCGAATTGGGCAAGGAAGTTACCGATACTTTCAGTCATCGGTCTTTTCATCTCGCTCTGTGTAGCCATATACATACTGTTCAACGTCGGTAGCTTTCCTCCCTCACCAGAATCTGAGCCTATAAGGTACACGATAGCTTGGCTTCCAGAGTTCAACATAAACTTCGTCTTCATATTCGATTATCTGAGCAGGATAATGGGTGCATTAACTGCAGTCATAGCATTTCTCATCGGTGTCTATGGGCTGGAGTACATGAGGGATGATTACAGGCTGGGATGGTACTGGTTCTTCTTCAACCTCTTCACAGCTTCCATGCTTCTCGTCGTTTACAGTGACAACCTCCTGATGTTCCTGATAGGATGGGAAGGTTTGGGATTGGCTTCTTGGGGTCTGATCGGACACTGGTTCAGAGACGACGATCCTTTGAGCTTTGTTGGTGTGATAGATAGAAGGGTTTGGAAACTCGATTACTTCTGGAGCCCGAGCTTTGGTGGATGGAGGGCTATATCAACAATCAGAATAGGGGACATGCCGATGTTCTTTGCAATTGGAGCTATATACTTCTTAACCGGAACTCTTAACATATCCGAGATCGATTGGAGTTCACTCTTCCATCACATCGGAGTCTTTGGAACGATCTTACTGATGTTGGCTTTCATGATGGGTCCGTTCACTAAGTCTGCTCAGTTACCCTTCAGCGAATGGCTTATGACAGCGATGACAGGTCCAACGACGGTTTCAGCCCTGCTTCACTCAGCGACAATGGTTGCAGCCGGAACTTACATGTTCATGCGTCTTAGTTGGTACATAGAACCATGGGCTCATCACATCCACAGCTTAGAGTACATTTATCTGATAGTTCTCTTCGTTGGATTGATATCTGCTCTTTATGGTGCCCTCGTTGCTTTGGGATGCTTGGAGAGGAAGGTACTTCTTGCAGCATCTACGATGTCGAGCTTGGGTTTGATGTTCGCATCTTCGGCTGCAAGCTACTGGGTTGGAAAGATTGCGGTTCTGGTTGGATTCTGGTACCTCGTCACTCACGCCTTTGCAAAGGCTACGTTGTTCCTTGTAGCTGGTCATCTCATACACTTCACCCACGACAGGTTCTGTGTAGGTGACACGGAAGTTGCAAAGAAGATAAAGGTTGCATTCATTGCAACCATATTTGCAACACTCTGTCTTTCTGGTATTCCACCATTCACAGCCTACTGGGTTAAGTCAGCGATGGATGAGGTCATGCACCACCTAATTCATCATCACATGACCCTACCCCTGACACTTCTGATACTAACATCCATCGTTTACTCAGCATTCTTGGCGAAGTTCCTGAGCCTGAACTTCTACAAGGGCGAAAAGGCACACCTCCACATACACGGCGGAAGGATTATGGGATCTGCTTACACCGTTATGTACCTCATGCTCTTCCTGATACTTTGGATATACGTAACCAAGCATATAGAACCATTCAAGCACTTCTTCGAGGCTGGATTTGTAAAGAGCTCACTCATGGTCGGTTTGGCTGTGACAGTTTCCTACGGTTTTGCAGTTTTTAAGCCGAGGATAAGGGCACTCTCTCCAGTTGGAACTTTCCTTGGCGACAGAATGTACATGCCGTACTTGAACGACTTCATAGTTCCTAAGATCGGTTGGGCAATTGCGTTCTTAGTTGACTGCTGTAACAGAGGAATAGACTTCCTTTGCCATAAAGCCGTTCCAAGGATGTTTGAGATATATTCAATCGGTGTTAGGAAGATTCAGGATGGAAGGCTTGAAAGATACGTTAAGATAGCTGTTGGATTCATATTGATAGTAGTAGTCTGCGGTTACGGGGTGATAGGATGGTTTGGCTGATTTTGGCTCTAATAATCTTAACGATTTCAGCTGCGGTTTCGATGAAGAGTAGATGGACATCTTTCGTTCTCAGCATCTTAGCGATCATCTTGGGATTAACATCTGGCATAAACGCTTACACGATACTGATATTTTCGATAGCGATTCTAAACGTTTTCTCACTCCTCGCGATGAAGGATAGTCAGATCGTGGGTGTCGATTATGCGATGGTAGCAATCATGGCGATCGCAACGATATACGTATTCTTTGTTACAGACGTTGCAATGTTGTTGACTTTGTTTGTTGTGGTTTCAGTCCCGACATACCTACTTGTCATGGTGGGTGACAGGGAGATGAACGTGGACATTGGAATAAAGTACGTGACTTTCATGGTCATAGCAACAGTCCTGTTCATAATCGGAATCGTAACTATGATCTACTTCAGGGGAACAGAGCTGTACACACTTGGATTCATCGCGATGCTCTTGGGATTGGGTATAGAAGTTGGAATCGCTCCCGTTCACGAATGGGTTCCAGATGTTTTTTCGAAGGCCGATCCGATTCCGGTTTCCATATTGGCTTCAATTGCAAAGTTTGTACCCTTTATAATAGCCTACAAGGTCCTGCTCGCAACGTTCGATCAAGTTAATCTTTTAATGATACTGGCAGTTATATCGGCTATTTCGATGTTCGTTGGAAACATAGGTGCATTGACGGCTAAAGAGTTGAGTAGAGTTTTGGCTTATTCGACGGTTGCAAACATGGGTTACGTCTTAGCTGCGTTCGCGGCGATAACGAATCCAAAATACGTAGCTTTTGCAATAGCCGGTGGCTTGCTACAGTTAACTGTAAACTCCTTTGGTAAGGTTGGATTCTTTACGTCCATAAAGAGTGAAGGAACTGCTTCTTGGGTTTCCTACCTTTTGGGTCTATCCTTCATAGGTCTCCCACCGCTCATGGGATTCTGGTCAAAGCTTTTCATAATATACTCGCTGATATTCTCTGGATTCTTGTGGCTTGCAGTTATCTTGGTTATAAACTCGGCAATATCCGTTCCATATTACATTAGACTTGCGAGGGATCTTGGAGGTGGTTGGAAGGTCGGTGTCGCAAACTTCGTTTCTCTGTTCGCATCTCTGGCAATGCTCATAACGATAGTTCCACCCGATTGGTTTGTGAATGCAATGAGCATCATGGAGGTGGTTAAATGATAGAGAACGCCCTGGTCGTGATAATTTTAATTGTTATCTGTCTGATAACCGATGTTGCAATACTGATACTTGCAAGGATATTTCCAAGATACAGGCCGACGATTGAAAAGGTTCAGAGATTTGAAGCGGGAAATCCTCCGGTGGGTCTGCAGAAGTGGACTTTGCCGATGCAGTATCTAGGATTCATGCTCATGTTCATGGCAGCCGAACCAATACTTGTAATAATACTGCTGATTTCTGCAATTTCAATGCTTGAAACTTACGTTTTAACTCTCATAGCATTCATACTTTTACTCCCAACAATATACGTAGCTTATAAATACAGTGAGGAGATTGCAAGGCTTAGGTGATGATTATGGAGGAGTTCGTAAGGTTTTTGCATTCTGGAATTTTGGCTCCAATAAAGAAATGGGGAACGAGATGGAGCCTTTGGCCTGTTCATCTCGTAACTGCATGTTGCGGTGCCGAGCTTGCGCATGCGTTTGCATGTGGTTATGACGGTGAAAGGTTGGGAGCTTTGAACTACGGAATTGCAAGACAGACAAATCTCATAATCGTTGAAGGTGCAATCACGAGGAAGATGGCAAGGATACTTAGGATGACATGGGAACAGATGCCAGATCCGAAGTTCGTGATAGTCATGGGTGCATGCGGATTGAAGGGAGGAGTCTTTTGGAACGGATACAACCTCGTTAGACCTTCAGAGATCGTTCCAGTCGACTTCTTCATTCCAGGATGCCCTCCGACACCTGAAGCACTGTTAAGGGCCATAAGGCAGCTTCAGGAGAAGATAAGAACTGGTACGGCAAGCAACTCTGCTGAGTTTAAGGAGGTTGAGCTTCCAAAGGTTGAGAAGAAAAAGGTCACGATTCCTAAGCCGATAAAGTTCAAATCTAAAGCTACGATAGTTGTCAACGTTCCAAAGCACGTAGATTGGGATTTTGGTAGGAGGTTATGTGAGGATATAAAGAGGAGTTTGAATCCGAAGTCTGTGACGATAACGGCTAAGAACAGGATCGCTGTAAAGGTGGATAAAGAGGATCTTGTTAGGTCTGCGAAGGTGCTTAAATCCATGGGTTTTGATCATGTGAAGTCTGTAAACGTGATAGACGTGATAGATGAAGGTAAGTTCATAGTCGAATACTTACTTTCAAGTTACAGCGTGAAGGAGCTCATGCCTGTCTTGGTAAATCTGTTTACAGAAGTTCCAAGGGAAGATCCAAAGGTTGAGAGTCTTTGTGATGTGTTTCCATCTGCAGACTACCTTGAGAGGGAGATGCACGATCTCTTTGGTGTGATATTCGAAGGCAACCCTTGGATGGGTAAGAGGTTCCTCTTGGCTCCAGATTCGCCAGAGAATCCACTCAGGAAAGATTTTGTTATTGAGGAGGAGGTTTACGTGGGTGATTGATATGGAGTATGAGATTAAGGTTCCCGTTGAGCCTCCAACTGAGCTGAAGAGTTACTTCATACCCATTCCACCCGAATACGTTGAAGAAACTTATAGAAGTGATGACTTCTTGGTTTTGGTTGGTCCTCAGCATCCAGGAAGCGGGCACATGAGGTTGATCGTGAGGGTTCACGGAGACATAATCAGAGAAGTTATACCCGATCCCGGTTACGTTCACAGGTGTGTTGAGAAGGTTGCGGAGAACAGATTGTACATTCAAAACATACCACTTGTCGAAAGACCTTCGATAATGGACTCTGCAAACCTCAACTTGGGATACGTTAGAGTTATTGAGGAAGCTTTGGATATAGAGGTTCCAGAGAGGGCTAGATACATAAGAACTATACTGGCCGAATTATGTAGGATTGGGACTCATCTTTACGATGCTGCAATACTTTCGGTCTTCATGGGTCACACAACTGGTTTCATGTACGCGTTTGGAGTTAGAGAGTTGATATGCGAAGCTTTGGTTAGGATGACCGGTGCAAGGTTCACGTGTTCCTTCATAATACCAGGTGGAGTAAGAAGGAACGTTGGGAGCGATGTGTTGAGATTCATCTACGATATGACGTTCGAGATGGAGAAGAGACTGAAAACTTTTGAAAAGATATTCATAAAGAACCCTACTGTGATCGCAAGGTTGAAGGACGTTGGTGTGTTGACAAAAGAGGAAGCGATAAAGTTCGGTGTAGTTGGACCTTTCTTGAGGGCTTCTGGAGTTGAATACGATGTCAGGAAGGTTGAGCCTTACGAGGTTTACGATGAACTGGATTGGGACATACCAGTTTCAGATGATGGAGATGGATATTCAAGGTTCCTGGTGAGAGTTAACGAGATATCACAAAGTATAAACATCATAAGACAGTGCGTAAGGAGGATACCTGGAGGAAGGGTGATAAGTGATCAGATTTGCGAAGACGGGAGAAGTATAAGAGGACACTTCTTTGATTCTCTTGCAAACATAGTCCTTCCAGCTGGTGAATACACGACACTAACGGAGTGTGCAAGGGGAACGGTTGTCTTTACGATCGTTAGTGACGGTGAATCGAACGTCCCTTACAGATTCAGGATGGTTACTCCTGGATGGTTGTATCTTAGAGGATTCATGGAGTCTTTGAAGGGTGAGAGACTTGCGGATCTTCAGGCTATATACGGTAGTTTTGGATACTTCCCTCCGGAAGCGGATAGGTGATACCCATGAGCCTCTTTGAGATATTTGTGAGCAACATGATGAACATACCAATTATAAAACCTCTGATAGATTACCTCATGAGTGTTCCAGTTATTAGATTTATCGTCGCTTTGATTCTGTGGAGACCCTTCTTTGCAATTGCAATCGCACCGGGCTTGGGTGCATTGGGTTTGTATCTACTTTGGATAGTTTACTTTGAGAGGAAGCTAACGGCGAGGGTTCAATGGAGAGTTGGACCCTTGGAGGTTTGCAGACCGATAAGGGGTTTGATTCAGGCTTTGGCTGATGGTATAAGGTTCTTCTTCCAAGAGGTCATAGTCCACAGAGAAGCACACAGACCGTATTACGTTCAACTACCCATCCTCGCGTTCATACCAGTCTTAATTCCAATCATGTTCATACCAGCAGGAAACGTAGTTGGAATAAAGAGCGATTATGCCATCCAACTCATAGTAGCCTTCCTTGCTTTGATCTCAATAACGATCGTCGTTATAGGTTGGGCATCGAACAGCAGATTTGCATTCGTTGGGAGCGTTAGGGAGGCTTTCATGTACTTCGCATATGAGGTTCCCTTTGTCATAGCTGTCATATCCATGATATTTCTGTATGGGAGTGGAAATCCCTACGTTGCGGTTGAGAAGCAGACAATACCCGGTGTCTTTTTGAATCCAATCGCATTCATAGTTTATCTGATAGCAATGCTCATGGCAACTTCAAGACTTCCATTCGAGATTCCAGAGGCGGATCAGGAGATAGCTTTTGGTCCATTCGTTGAATACTCTGGAATCTTATTTGGATTGGTCATGACGCTTGCATACGAAAAGTTGTACATAATGGCTCTTCTCTTCACGATACTGTTTTTGGGTGGATGGAGCGGACCTTACATATGGATAATCGGTGACCTCTCACATGTCCTATGGCTACTTCTGAAGACCGTGGTAACGATCTCAATAATCGTGATCGTAAGATCCATCTATGCGAGATACAGGCTCGATCAAGCTTTGAAGTTAGGTTGGTCTTCTATGCTTGGCTTATCTTTGGTTGGATTGGTTTTGGGTGTCGGTGTGGGGTGGTTCGTATGATCAAGATTAGTAAGGTTGAACCGAGTGTGTCCGATAGGATAAAGGGTCACTTAAATGCTATAACTACAGCCTTCGTCCAAGCCTTAAAGCCTGACAGGATAACGGTTGAGTATCCGAGGGAGAGGAGGAGGTATCCAGATAACTTCAGAGGCATCCTGATCTTTGATAAAGATAGATGCGTAAGCTGCTTCAGATGCGCACAAATATGCCCGGCGAACGCTATAAAGATGGAGTTTTACGATAACTACTATCCGAGTGTAGATTATGCCAAATGCATATTCTGTCACTTCTGTGTTGAGAGCTGTCCAACTGGAGCTTTAAGGAGTAGCAAAGTTCACGACGTTGCATTCAAATCACTCGATGATATGTACATACACACGAACTCCATGATGAGCATTCCAGAGATCGTTAGGGAGGAGGAGATAGAGGTCGAGTACGAGATAGAGGATGGAAAGTTGAAGCTTCGTAGGGAAGTTGTTGAAAAGCTTGAGGTAGATTACGAGAGGAGAAGGTTGATCTTGAAGAAGGAGCTGAGCAGTCTTGAAGTTCCTCCGCCGATACCCGTAAGGAAGAGAGCGTACTGCAAGGATCCTGAGAGCTGTCTTGGATGTAGGATATGCGCCTCAGTTTGTCCAAGAAATGCGATCAAATACGATAGGAAGAAGCGTATCATGAGTATAGACATTGAGAAGTGTGTAGGATGTGGATTTTGTGTTAGACACTGCCCGATGGAGATACTCGATCTGAAGGTGATGTGATGGCTACGGAGTGGAAGGTTGTTTTTTTGGAGAAGAAGGTTAAGAAGAAGTTCTTTGGGAACATAAAGGCTGTCGTGATAGATCAGGGTATATGTTCTCACTGTTCAGCCTGTTCGGCTATATGTCCAGTTGAGGGCATAACATCTGGAGACAGGCCGATAGACTTTCCGGGATGGGTTAAGGAGTGTTTAGATTGCAGTGCATGTGCTAAGGTTTGTCCAAGATGGGAGTATGAACCTAAGAGTGGCATTGGAGACTACATAGAGATGTTCTCAGCTAAATCTAAGAGGTTTGTCGGGCAGGACGGTGCCATGGTTACAGAAATCATAGCTTCAGCTTTGGAGATGGGTTTGATAAAATCAGCGCTCGTAGTTGGAAGAGATGGAGAGTGGAGACCTGTTGTCGTCACAGTTAGAACTGTCGATCAGCTGTACGATGAGAGGTTGACCGGATCGAAGTACAGCTTCGCAGACGTTTTACCTGTTTTGAAACGTTCCATAATGAAGACGGATTCACTTGCGGTCGTTGGTACTCCTTGCATGGTTTCAGCTGTTAGAAGGATGCAGAGATACTTCAAGAAGTTCAATAGGGTTAAGCTCTTGATCGGACTTTTCTGCACTGAAAACTTCTATTACCATCAACTCAAGGAATTTCTTAAGGGTAAGGGGATAGAACTGAAGAACGTTTTGAAGTTTGACGTGAAGGGTGAAGAGTTCAAGGTTAAGATGGTGGACGGCGAAGTCAGCTTTTCTGTTAAGGAGCTCGATGAAATAGTCCCATCGGGTTGCAAGGTTTGTCAGGACTTCACATCCATTGAGAGCGATGTGAGCGTTGGAAGTTCTGGAAGTAAAGATGGCTTCTCAACGGTCATAGTTAGGACAGAGATTGCCAAGAGTGTCTTGGATTATGTTAGAGAGCAGGGTTACGCCGAATTCGATGAAGTTGACATGGATGAGCTTAATAGGTCATGCGATTATAAGGTAAAGATCCATCCTTATCAATCGACAAAGTAATTTGCGTAAATTTAATAAACATTTTTTCCCTAATCATTTCGGAGGTGGGATTATGAAGCAGTTAACAAAGGAGGAGGTTGAAAAGATTAAGGCGGATGTTGTTGTAGATGCAAGGGGTCAGTC
>CAZUUE010000013.1:0-9822 GCA_964623695.1 uncultured archaeon | reverse complement strand
TTAGCTTAACTCTATAACCAACTCCGTGAACCTTACCCTTTATTATTATCTTGAGCTTCATATTCCTTGATTTGCTCTGTTCGTTAAATATATTTCGATTGCTTGGTATAATAAACTATTAAAAAAGAAAAGTTTAAGTTTGATTTTGTAAGCATCAGGTTACAATGAAGGTGGATTGGTATGAGTGCTCGATTGTATTACTGATTTGTGAAGTTGCTAGCGCAAGCGAACCTACATCATCAGGAGACTACGTTAAAACAACCCCTTACCTTGAATATTAAGGTAGAAGTTTATGGCTATCAGTTGGATCCTAGGAAAAATGAAGATCCAAACTAAAAATTGCTTACTAATTGAATGCCAAGCTTTAGTAGAAAAATATATTTGGTATAGAAATATACTTAAAGTGATGACCACGATTAAGGTGAGAGAGCCAGATAAGAGGAGATTCGACAAATTGCAACACGAATACATAGTTGTAAGCGGAGAGAAAATAACTCAACAAGAGCTGTTTTCCAAAATCCTTGATTACATTGAGGAATCCAAAGATAAATTCCTTAAGGTGAAGATTTCAAAACTAAGCGATGATGAGATTAAGAAGTTTAGAAGACTTCAAGAGGATTGGGGTATTGAAACTAAGGAGGAGGAAATAGATTCCATAGTTTATGATATTCGTTGATACGAGTATTTTCATAGCTTATGTAAATAAAAGAGATTCTAACCATAAAAGAGCTGTAGATATACTGGAAGATGTGATGAGGGGAAAGTATGGTAAAGCTTATACATCGGATTATGTATTCGATGAAGCCGTAACGTTCGCGTTGCTCAAGACAAAAGATGTGAGAAAAGCCTTGAACGTTGGTAGATTGATCTTAGGACATGATGACATGCCAAGGTTTGTGGAGATATTATTCGTTGATAAAGCTATCTTTAAAAAGGCTTGGAAGATCTTTCAAAAATACGAGAAACTAAGCTTTACCGATTGCACAACGATAGCCCTAATGGAGGAGTACGAGATAGATTGCGTAGCGAGCTTTGATTCCGATTTCGATGGAATCGTAACAAGAGTATTTTGATTGAGATACCATAGTTCCCATCACTCTATTAGCTGATAGAAGTCTGACCGTGTGAAAATATAAAGTATATTGAATAAAAATAGGATAGATCTTGTGGCATCTTTGAATTATTGATACTTCAAAAGTTATATCTGATGTTTAATTCTAGGAAGTGAGATTGGTTTAAATCCAAAACCTAGGAATGTAATATACTTAAACGAAAATATATCTTTAAATTTCTTTCCGATATTTCCTCCTCCCAGAAGCCGTATCACACTCAATATATGCTACCAGCCTTGCTATTCACACTGTCAGTTATAATATCGATTTGATTATCTCGACAACCTTAGATACCGACTTCTTAACCTTTTCGGAACATTCACACCCGAAATCGACATCTTCAACTTCTACGGCAACGATCTTTATATCTTTAGGCATCTCGTCCCCAAATATCTCGTATCCGATCTTTATGCTCGTGGCCAAATCTAAGCTGTGTGACCCGTCAAACTTGTAAGATACGAAGAGTTCATCCACATCCAAAACGTGAATAGTTCCAGGTTCCTTTCCAGTCTTGATAGCATCCACTATTATCACCCTGTCGTATCCCAAGATCTTGTATATCACATCGAAGCTGGTCGTCGTTAAAAAATCAGTATCCGCATCGACTTTACCTCTCAACATCTCTACGATCCTTATACCAATGGAGTCGTCCTTAAGGTTGGGGTTACCTAAACCGAGTATCAGAGTGCTCATACTTTAAACGCATTCGAACGAACGTGTAAAAACTTTTCGTGTATAGGTGCCGTCTCAATCCCTAAAATCAAAAAATCTAAGATGGATAAAATGGACCTAGAATTAGAGAAGTCTTGATCTCCATTGCAATCATAGGGGGCCATCTGTGGAAGAATCAAAAGGTGAACACAGTTCTAATTTAGTTTAAAAGTTCCTGAAAGTTCTTACCAACTCACCCTCGCTGTCGTAAATTAAGATCTCGGTAGGATGTCTACCTGGTAAGGCGTGGGATGCGCAGGCCTGACAGATGTCGTAAGGTCTGTAAGCGATTTCGATGTAGTTTAGCAACCTCTCATCGAACTTCCCTCCCTTTATGAAGTGACTCGCAACCCTCTTTATGGCTACGTTTATCACCGGATGGTTCTGCGTTGTCGCAACTATCAGATTTGCATCCGTAACTATCCCTTTTTCATCTGTCTTGTAGTGGTGTATCAATGTCCCTCTCGGTGCCTCCACTATACCAACCCCCTCTCTAACTACCTCTTTAAGCTCAACCCTGACATCTGGACTCGTTATCTCTGGATCCTGTGCAAGCTCAAGAACCCTTTCTGCAGCGTTCATGAGTTCAACAGCCCTCGCCCAGTGATAGGCCATGATGTAGTGGATTGGTCTCTCCTTTAGCACGTCGAACATACTCTCGTAAGCCTCTTGAGCCTTGGGTGTGTTCATTCCACTCGAAACGTTGCACCTAGCTAAAGGCCCTACGCTGTACAAACTCGTTCCTTCTCCATCGACAAAACCCTTCCAGCCCATCTTCTTGAAGTAAGGCATCTTAACGTAACTCCAAGGAAAAACCCTCTCAGCTATGTAATCAAGATACTCTATACCTCTGAATCTGAACAACTCTCTACCTTTCGTGTCCACTCCCTTCTGATAACCGTCGTAGTAGTTCACCCTGTCTTTCTCATCTACAGTCCCCAGATAGTTTACAACTACCCTGTAATGATCCGAAGTGAAAAGCTCAAGTGTTTTCTCTTTCATTAGATCGTCAAACATTTGAAGTGTCATCTCTCCAAGCTCAACCATCTCCTTAGCCAAACCCTCTATCTCCTTTCTCTCATCCTCTGTCACCCTCTTCGACCAACCCCCAGGTAATCCAGCAACGGGATGGATCGGTTTACCTCCGAGCATCTCTATGACCTTGACCGCAGCAAACCTCCTCTTAAGAACGTTCTTCCCAACCTCAACTCCAACCTTCTTTATCAATCCTATCAGATTCCTCTCGGCCGGATCTGCTTCTATTCCTACGATGAAATCTGGAAGTCCCAACGCGTAGAGAACTACGCAGTGATCTTCAACGTGATGAGCATTTAAGAAGAGTTCTCTTATCTTCTTCGCAGTTTCCGTTGGCTCTACACCGTAAACTGCATCGCTTGCCTTGGTTGCTGCAGTGTGATGAACAGCCCTACAAACACCGCAGATTGTGGAAACTGTCCTTGGAACCTCCTCAATCGGCAAACCCCTTAGGAAGGTCTCGTAGCCCCTGAACTCCACGATCTGATAAAATGCATCTGCAACGTTTCCCTTCTCATCCAAGAATATGGCGATCTTACCGTGACCTTCGAGCCTTGTCATCGGTTCGATCTCGATCTTCACCTTCTCACCTCTTTCTTCCTATCATCGATTTTGGCAGTGAGTATCTGTAAAGAATCTTTGTCAAAGTCGGATACTTCTCCAAAAGACTGTCAACTACACCTTCATCCGCCATTATTGCACCTATTGCACTCACTGCTCTCAATCCAAAGTCTCTTACTGGCGGAATCGGCCCACCGCATCCGGCACACCTGACATTCACCCTTGGACACAAAGCACCGCAGTCGCCTTGGGTTATGGCTCCCAAGCAAAGGTAACCCTGTTCAAGGAGGCATGTGTCTTCATCAGGTAAACCCTCGTGCATTCTTTTAACATCCTTAACGTATCCCCTTTCGGCTGGATTTCTTGAACAGACATCGCAGACGGATTTTCCGTTAGTAAACCATGATCCCTTTGGTGGAAGATCTCCGTTTATTATTGCTTTGACTATCTTCTCTATGTGACTGTGATGCGGCGGACAACCGCCGACATAGTAATCTACATCGATCACTGTATCCACAGGCTTGACTTGGTCGAGAAACTCTGGTAAGGTCAACTCAAATCCGTCCTCCTTACTTACAGGTTTTGGAACTATCTTTTCTGGATTGTCCGTGCTCGGACTCCTTAAATAGGCGTTCTCGAATATCTCATCCTTATCGTGCATGTTGGCCATTCCTGGAATACCTCCAAGAGATGCGCATGCCCCGAATGCAAATACGATCTTGCACTTCCTCCTCATAACCTTAATCAAATCCTCATTCTCCTTGTTCCTTACAGTTCCAGATATGAATCCCAAATCTATCGATTGATCTGGCATGGCCTTCAAATCTTTGTATTTTATGTCTGCAACCGTTGGAGCCCAAAAAACTATTTCAAGACTCTCCAAGGCATCAACAAGCTTTTCAGAGAGATCTATTATTGCCATGTCGCAACCTCCGCAGCCGCTAATCAATAGATATGCGAACTTCAAGGTGATCACCTCTTGAAAGGCCCCAACCTTCTGATTGTCTCATCGAAATCCTTCATGACGTCGGCAAACTTTGTCCCCTCGGAACCACCTATCCACTCAAGTCTAACCCTTTCGGGCTCTATTCCAAGCTCCTTGAGTATTTTATTTAAAATTTTGAACCTTCTCAAAGCTTTGTAATTCCCCTCTTTATAGTGACAGTCACCTAGATGACATCCTCCAACTATAACACCGTCCGCACCATTCATCAGCGCTTCAACGATGAATTCAGGTTCAACCCTACCGCTACAAGGAACCTTAACGATCTTCACGGTCGACGGGTAAGAACGCCTCAAGCTACCAGCCATATCGGCTGCTTGATACGTGCACCATTTGCAAGCGATACAGATTATGTTTGGTTCCCACTCACCCATCCCATCACCTTCAAAATGGTTGTTGAACATGATAGATCATGAAATTTAAGCCTTTCTGTTATCGTCGTATTAAACCGTTATTTGTCAATTAAAAAATCGTCAATCAACGTTTAAACCTTGACCCTCTCAAACTTCACGTACCTGTTCTTCTCATCCTTAAAAACGAGCATCAATACCTTCTTCACGCTTTGTGCAAGTCTGACAGCTCTAACTATCTCGAATGCGTTCAATGAAACTTCATCGACTATCGTGACGAGGTACTTGGAATGCTGGTCTTTCGGGGATTCGTACAATCTGAAGTCGCTACCGAACTTTAAACCAGTTTTGACAACGAATTTCCTGTCTTTTAAATCTCTGTAAACTTCAAACCTCCTCTCAAACCTCGGATCCTTTCTTCTACCTATCTCAATGAGATCATCGAAGCTCAACTCTCTTTTACCCCTGTAAACCTCAAGCCAACCTTTCTCAACCAGATAAGCTCCTTCAAGTATGGAGAGAACTGTTCTGTCCCCTTTAAGGCTACCGTAAAAGTAACATCTGTGTATGAAGTCATCTGTAAATATCCTGTTCTCAATCAGGAACCCCTTAGCCTTGAACTCCTCCTCCTCATTTTGTCCTACGGGATCGAACTCCTCAACCTTGTAGTACGTTATCTCGTTTTCTTGATCCAGGATAGACAGGACAAATCTCTCAAATTTGAATTCGGCCAGATCCTTTATCCTAACTTCATCCGTCTCTTCAACTGGATAAAAAACGAAGTTTCCAGAGATGAAGCTGTCAAAAACCTTGACTCTACGCCCCCTACTCTTCAGGTCTTCATAGACACAGTACATCGGTATGAAGTTCTTGACCCTTTCCATGCACCATTCGAGAACTTCTGTCAAACTCATCTCCTCATCTCCTATCACAATCGCATCCTTCCTCAGAGTTAGATAAGCAACTTCAACAGGATGTAAGATTATCTTACCTTTCCTCTTAACTCCGTATCCTTCAACCCTCTTTGAGAACGGAACGTAAGCTGTTCCGTCTTTTATAAAGATCCTCATGTTTGAATGTATGGGAAGAGTTATTTTACCCTTACCGCAACTTCAAATATGCTGAAGAAACTGTTGGTTCACGAGAAGACAGTTGAGATAATACTTAAGATGCTTGAAGCCGAAGAAAACGGAAAAAAGGTTTATCCCATGTTGATAGCCAGAGAGGTAAATTCTCCATACAGTTACGTTTTGAAGATCTTGAGTGAATTTGAGAGGTTCGCCGTGATCGAGTCCGAATTTGAAGGAAGGACTAAAGTTTTGAAGTTTACGGATGACGGTAGGAAACTTGCCAAAACGCTGAAGGAACTTGTAAATATACTTGAATTGGATTTTGTCTCAAGAAGTAAAGTTTCAAAGCTTAAAAAGATATACGAGAGCTCACCAAAGGATTTCAGATCGCTGGCCGGAATATTAGCCGAGATAGAGAGATTGAAAAGTAGCAAAGATTCGGAGGTTTTGAGGGAGATTGAGGAACTCGAAAGAGAGATAAGGACGGTGATATTAGATGAGAGAGGAGATAGACAGGTTGTGTGAAGAGTTCAGGGATGAGATGATAGAGGTAGCCTGTAAACTCATCGAGCTCAAAGCAATTAGCCCAGATTACGGGGGTGAGGGTGAATTTGAGAAGGCCGAGTTTGTCGAAAGCTTGTTGGAGGATTTTGATTTGAAGAGGTTTGACGTTAAAGACGGTAAGGGTAACGTTAGACCAAATTTAGTTGTGAAGGTTTGCGAAGGAGATAGGATGCTCTGGTTGGTTTCGCATCTGGATGTAGTTCCGGAAGGAGATCCGAAGCTCTGGAAGACACCACCGTTCAAGGCTATCGTGAAGGATGGTAGGATATACGGTAGGGGCGCAGAAGACAACAATCAGGCCATAGTTTCATCCGTTTTTGCGGGTAAGGTCGTTTCAAAGTTGATCGAACGTTACGAACCTAAAGTTGGTTTTGGTCTTGTCTTCGTCTCAGACGAAGAGACTGGGAGCGAGTACGGTATAAAGCACCTTTTAAGGAAGGGTGTATTCGATAAGAGAGATCTCGTAATAGTCCCAGATGCAGGAAACGAGAGGGGTGATGAGATAGAGATAGCGGAAAAGAGCATACTTTGGCTCAAGTTTAAGGTTTACGGTGTTCAGAGTCATGCGAGCGTGCCGAAGGTCAATGCGAGTAGAAGGGCCATGAGGTTCTTACTTGAACTCGATACGCATTTACACGAGAAGTTCGATGCGAAGGATGACATATTCAATCCACCCCATTCAACGTTTGAGCCGACGAAGAGGGAGAAGAACGTAGATAACATCAACACCATACCTGGCTTGGATGTCAGTTACATGGATTGCAGGGTCTTACCGAACTACGATCTCAATGAAGTTTTAAGCGTGATCGAGGATGTTAAGGAGAAGTTTGTTAGGATGGACGGATTGCCGATCGAGGTTGAGGTTTTGCAGGCAAATTCTTCCCCTCCAACACCGAAGGAAAGTGAAGTCGTTGAAAGGTTGAAGAAAGCGATAAGGATGATGCGAGGTATAGATGCAAGGGTGGTTGGAATCGGTGGGAATACGTGTGCGTCTTTCTTTAGACAGTCCGGTATTCATACGGCAGTGTGGGCGACACTTTTGGGGAACGCACACAAGCCGAACGAGTTCTGTCTGATAGACAACATGGTGAACGATGCCAAGGTCTTTGCACTTCTACCTTTCATTTGATGCTTACGGTTACTCCAAGCTGTAAACCTCTAAATCCTCGTATATGGGCCCTTTGGATGTTAAAGTACTCTTCTTGAGCTTGAAGTTGTCAACGAGCATCTCACCGAACTCGTAATCTCTAAAAATCTCCAAAGACCTCACAAGCTTCTCTCTGTCTGATCGATCGAGCTTTTTAACTCTCGCAACCGTTGCGTGAGCGACAAAATCCTTGTCCCTTCTGAAGCCTAAACTCTTCAGAGAGTTCTCAACCTCCCTTGCTAATAAATTCAAACGTTCTTCACCCTCGACGACACCGATCCAAAAAACCCTAAAGTTGAAATCTCCCAGACCTTTCAGTCTTATCCTAAACGGATCGACCTTTATATCTCTCAGCTTCTCCTTAACAACATCAACCCTCCTGTCTGGAACCTCTCCCAGGAACATGAGTGTTATATGCAAGTTTTCCTTCTCAACTGGCTTGACTCCTCTGAAATCCTTAAAAACGTTCAGAACCTTCTCAACTTTCTCCCTAACATCGTCACTCAAATCGACAGCTACGAACAGCCTCATGTTCAAATGATGGGTCTCAAGCTTTTAAAACCAAACGCTTATTTAACGGATTAAGAACAATTCACCATGCCCGTCATAACGCTCTACTGGGATGAGCTTGAGAGGTTGGTGGGTGCCGATAGGAAAACTATACTGGAAAATCTTCCGATGATAGGTTGCGATATTGAAAGGGTTTATGAGGATCATGTCGATGTTGAGTTCTTTCCAAACAGACCAGATCTTTACAGCGTTGAAGGTGTCGCCAGGGCTTTGAGGGGTTTCTTGGATATCGAAAGGGGATATAAGAATTATGAGGTCAGGGAGGGGAGTTGGAGCATACTTGTCGATGAGAGCGTCTTACCTGTCAGACCGTACATAAGGGGTTGCGTCGTGAAGGGGTTGGAGATGACGGATGAAGTTATAAGGTCTCTCATGGAGGTTCAAGAGGATTTGCACTGGACGATAGGGAGGAACAGAAGGAGGATGGCTATCGGCGTTCACGATCTAAATAAGATAAAGTTTCCGTTGAGGTACAAGGCTGTCGATAAAAGTTTCAGCTTTGTTCCGCTTGATTTCGATAGGGTTATGACAGTTGAAGAGATATTGGATGAGCATCCGAAGGGAAAGATGTTTTCTTTCATCTTAGAGGGGAAGGAAGCTTATCCTATGATAGTCGATGCGGATGGTGATGCTATATCTTTTCCACCCATAATAAACGCTGAAAAGACCAGAGTCACCGAAGAAACGAAGGACATCTTCATAGATGTCACGGGATTTGATGAATACGTCGATAAGGCTTTGAACATCTTGGCGACGATGTTGGCCGACAGAGGTGGTCGGATCGAATCTGTCCGTGTTATCTATCCGAACGAGACATACGTATCTCCCGATCTTAGTCCCAAAAGGATGTCGGTTAGGAAGAGGGAGATATTCGATCTCTTGGGTTTTAAGCTTAGCGATGAGGATATAACCGTTGCCTTGGAGAGGATGAGGTACGGTGTCGAGTCGATCGATGATGAATCTTTGAGTGTTCTCGTCCCACCTTACAGGGCTGACATAATGCACGAGTGGGATGTGATAGAAGATATAGCCATAGGTTACAGGTACGACAAGATCGAACCGGAGTATCCGAAGACCGTAGGAATTGGTGTCACTCATCCTTGGAACGATGTTAGAGATGCGGTTAGAGACGTGATGGTAGGTTTGGGATTTTTAGAGGTTATAACGTTTACGTTAACAAACGAGGAGATCCAGTACGAATACACAAGGAGGAAAGCTGAACCTTGGAGAGATTACGTTCCGTTGCTACATCCGATCACTGAAGAACACACAATCTTGAGGACGGACATACTACCTAAGTTACTTGAGGTTTTGTCTGTGAACAAACATCATCCGATGCCTCAAAGGATATTTGAGGTTGGAGATGTCGTGGTTGGAATGAGAAACAGGTTGAGGTTGGCTTGTTGCATAACCCATTCGAGGGCTAACTTTGCTGAAGTTAGGAGTGTCGTTCAAGCTGTGATGAGGGAACTCGACATTAAATGGGATGTCGATGAATGTGATGATGAGATGTTCATAGAGGGTAGAAGGGCTTATGTGATTGTGGGTGGTAGAAAGGTGGGTGTGTTCGGTGAAGTTCATCCAGAAGTTCTTGAGAAGTTTGGGATACAGAATCCGGTTGTCGGTTTTGAGCTCGATTTAACAGACGTATTTAACTGTGGTGTGCTGATTTAAAGTTTTTATTCTTATATTATTATAT
>CAZUUE010000012.1:0-9962 GCA_964623695.1 uncultured archaeon | reverse complement strand
TTGGATATAGAGATGTCTAAGAGGAGTTTGATGTGAGGATAGTAGGAACACCATATATGTATATAAACTCCTTCACTTTCGTATTGCTTAGAACTTGTGTCTTTTAATCCTATAAGACGTTACCAAAACCCCTATCTATTAAAAGTTCTCTATCCTCTAAAACCTTTTCACCTCTTATGTAAACATCTCTTGGGAATATAGCCATCAGATTTTCATAAATCGTCCAATTGACCTTCGAATGCAGATCTCTTGCTTTTATAGGTTTCTCCATTTTAGGATCGAAGACAGCAAAGTTTGCATATTTCCCAATATCTATTTCACCGTATCTCTTAAATCCAAATATCTTCGCCGGGTTTTCCACGAACTTCTCAACAAGATCCCTCATCTTAACGTAACCCTTCTTGACCATGTAAAAGAACATCGGATACAAAGTTTCAACACCTGGAAAACCTGGTGCACCATCCATCTTCTCCTCAATAGTATGAGGAGCATGATCCGATGCCAAAATGTCAGCCATCCAAAACCTCTTAACAAGTTCCACACGAACCTTACCATCTCTGAGGGGTGGATTGACCTTGTATTTTATGTCTCGATTTGAAAAGATGAGATGGTGCGGTGTAACTTCAGATGTCGAATTTGAATTGTATATCAAAGTTAAAGCCTCCGCGGTCGATATGTGACAGAAATGAAATTTTCCAATCCTTAAACACTTCTCAACCGCTCTAATTTCCGATCTTTCATCATCGTTCTCTTCTGCATGAACGGTTATGAGTTTTTCGACCTTGCACCTTGCCTTTTTAAGCACATCGTATCCAACCTTCATCTTCCCCTTTAAAAAGACCTCACCTATTGCTGGAACGTAATGTTTCTCCTCAACAATTCTCAGGATCTCATCGATTTCATCGACGTTATCCTCCGTTAAACCCAAGTTTAGAGAGTAATCTACGTACGTCTTTTTACCAGCAGTTTCCATCCTTCTAAAGTATGTCTCAGCATCTAGAATGGGTGGATCAGTGTTGGGCTGATCTACAACAAGACAAACTCCACCGTATAAAGCGGACAAGCTTCCGCTTTCTATTGTCTCCTTGTAGCTCTCTCTGAAATCTCTAAAGTGAACGTGAACGTCTATTCCAGCTGGCATAACAACTCCCTTAACTCTTTTACCCTTCATATCTTTTTTTACATCGACTATGATTCCGTTCTCGATTTTAACACAACAGTCAGTTATCCTTCCACGGTAGAAAAAGTCACCACACAGTATCATCAAATGCACTTTATGTAGCTTAAGATAAATTATACTTTCGGAACGTTTATTAAATGGTTCAAAAATTTTCGATCATGATCGTCGGATTGGACGTTGGGACGAACCTCACAAAGGCTACAAGCGATGGAGAAAAAGTCATAGTTTTTCCCAGCTTGGTCGTTTATGGGGAGGAAAGAGATTGGACTCTCAAGGGTGAGAAGAACCGAGTTTATATAGGTGAGGATGCCATGATCGTATCCCAGACCATGGAGAACGTTGAGGTTCTTAGACCCTTGCACGAAGGTAGGATCATGCATAGATCTTACATAGAGATAGCGAAGTATGCGATTGATAGGCTTGGGGGAAAGGTTAGCGTTGTTGCGACTGGATTACCTGTGAAGTCTTCAAAAAAAGAGAGAGAAAATGTCTCAAAAAGCTTGAAAGAAGCTTTAAACTGTGAAATAATTTTGTTACCGCAACCTGTCGGAACCCTCGTTCACATGGGTAAGAACACGGGTGTATGCGTTGACATAGGTTTTGGAACGACTGATATAGTAGTCCTATTTGAGATGGAGTATCTGAAGGGTGACACTCTTCTCATGGGCATAGATGACATATACGGTAACCTTGAGCTTTACGTTAGAAACGAGTTTGGAATAAGTATAACACCGGAGGAAATGGCAAAGCTTCTGCTCGATGGGGGAGATGTAGGTAGGATAAGGGGTGGAAAAAGGATAGTTGTGAAGAGAGATGATATACTTAAGAGTTACGAGGAGATAGTTAAAGGATGGATCAACAGAGTTTCAAGTAGGGTTAAGATGCTTTTGGAAGGCCTATCGACAAGCATCGTTGAAAATCTAGTCCTGACTGGTGGAGGTAGCCTTTTACCTATGATCTATGAGGAATTTCAAAGGGAGTTTGAGGATGTTGGGAAGGTTGTAAAACCAGACGATCCAATAACTTCAAATGCAAAGGGTTACTACAAGTTAGCGAAGATGTTGTATGGGGAGGAGAAGAAGAAAGGTAAGAAAAAATGAAGGTAACACTTGATATACCTCTGGATATTGAGGAGAAGCTTTTAAAGGTTTGTGAAGAAAAAGGTATCACACCTTCGCAGTTTATACTGGCATTGCTTGAATGGTACTTCTTAAAGAGACATAGAGCTAAACCACTTGAAATCTCTGAGCTTTTGGCTTATGCTAAGAAGATAGGAGAAGAGAGGATTAAGAATTGTAAGTACAGCGACGGTAAGTTTTGCTTGCTTGAGAGTTTGGACGACATATTTGAAGAGGAGAGTCCAGAGCCTTTAAGCATATACAAGTGTCTATTCTGTTCGAGTTACGTTGATAAGAGGAGAGAGAAGAGGAGGGAAAGTTTGAAGATCGATGAGGATATAATAAAAATTGCGAAGCTATCTGCAAAGCTCGTAGTTGAACTTTACGGAGATAGGCTCGGATACAGGCCAAAGTTGAAAGTCGAGGAAGATGAAGTTGAAAAGATCAGGAAGTTGATTGATGAGTGGTAGTTTTGTAGATGATCAATGAGATCGAGCCAACAAGTTCTCCAGCTTGTGCGTACCTACTTTGTAAAAAGAAGAGTATAAAATCAAAACAACTCACCTCCTCGTAAGTGGGTAAGCCTAAGAATGGAAATAATAGAACATCTGGTTCCTCCCACATTCTGTCAAGTATCAGATGAACTGCACATCCGAAGAACAACTCCTTTCTTATGAAATACATCAGAACGACGAAGATGAGGCTGTGAAATATGAACCTCCCTCCACCCATGCCAACTATTCCAAGAGGTTTGTCAAGTATATCGGGCAAGATCGATGCGATTAAAATTAGCTTAACGTTAAGCGGTATCTTGAGCTTTTCGGATACAATTCTACCCAACAACAGCGTTATTCCTATGTGACCTAAAGGATACATATAAAGCTCAAACGAACATCACACCCTTTTCCCTATAACTGACATCCCTTCCCACAACCTTTTCGACAGCCTTCAAGAAGTCCTGCATTGTAACGACAGTTCTCTCCTCTCTTATTGCAAACATACCAGCTTCCGTACATACGGCCTTTATGTCCGCACCGCTTGCTCCTTCAGTAATCCTTGCGAGCTCGTTGAAGTCGACATTTTTAAGTTTCATCTTCCTAGCGTGGATCTTAAATATCTGAACCCTACCTTCAAAGTTTGGTAATGGAACCTCAATTATTCTATCGAACCTACCAGGTCTGAGTATTGCTGGATCGAGTATATCAATTCGATTGGTGGCACCAATTATCTTGACATCTCCTCTCGGATCAAATCCATCCATCTCGGACAGGAGTTGCATCAGGGTTCTTTGAACCTCTCTATCTCCACTGGTGTCACTTGAAGTTCTCCTTGCAGCGATTGCATCCAATTCGTCTATGAATATTATCGATGGTGACTTCTCCCTGGCAAGTTCAAAAACCTCTCTAACCAGCCTCGCACCCTCACCGATGTACTTTTGAACAAACTCGCTTCCAACAACTCTTATGAATGTTGCTTTCGTTTTGTTTGCAACGGCCTTTGCAAGCAAGGTTTTACCTGTTCCAGGTGGTCCGTACAGCAGAACACCTTTTGGAGGATCGATCCCAACTTCTTCAAATAGATCTGGCTTGAGTAGGGGTAACTCCACAGCCTCCTTTATCTCTTCGATCTGTTTTTCCAATCCTCCTATATCTTCATAAGTTACGTTTGGTCTTTCATCCACTTCAAAGGCGTAAACCATTGGATCCTTTGAAGGTGGTAATACGCTTACGACAGCTAAGGTTTGTTGATTCATGGCAACTCTAACTCCAGGTTTTAACTCCTTTGGATCGATGAAGTGAGAAACGTAAACGAGGAACTTTGGACCTGTAGAACTTCTAACTATAACCCTACCATCATCCAAAACATCTGAAACAGTTCCGATCAGTAGCGGTGGGCTTCTGAGTCTTTCAATTTCACTTCTCAACCTTCTTATCTCTCTCTCATATCTGAGCCTTTCAGACTCCATAAACCTCTTCTCACTCTCAAGCCTACGGTAATGTTCCTTGAGTTTGTGGTACTCTTCCTCTATTCTTCTGAGTCTCTCAAATTCTTCCTCAAGTCTTTTAAGTCTTTCAAGCAGATAGTCAACCTCACTCACAATTCAAATTGAAGAAGGTTGTATAAGTAGTTAATCCTTAATACATGACGATGAGTTTTGATATGGAATGTGAGATCTGCGGTGATAAGATCGTTGGGAGAGGTTACAGGGTTGTGGTTGAAGGGATCGAGCTTACAGTCTGCAAGAGATGCAAGGAACTCGGTGTTGAATCGAAAAAACCTGTGATATCGATAACTAAACCTAAAATCAAGGTTGAAAGTTCAATAGTTGACGATTTTGAGCTCGTTGAGAACTACAATGAAATAATTAGGAGGGAGAGAGAAAAGAGGGGTTGGACACAGGAAGAACTTGCAAAAAAGATTAAGGAAAAGGTTACTTTGATTAAGAAAGTTGAGAAGGGTGAAATTACACCTGATAAGGATCTGATTGAGAAGCTTGAGAGGACGCTTGGGTTAAGGCTGATGGAAAGGGTCGAGGATGTGAAGGTTGAGGTTTCGAAGTTTACAACACCAACGCTCGGTGATGTTGTTGTGATTAAAAGAAAGAAAACGAATCGTTAATCTGATTAAATGCTCGTTTGCTTAGTGGCACGACCTCTCAAACCACTATTGATATATACTTCAAATCTTCATTATTCGATCGTGAAGTGTGATCATGTTTCAAAGTCTAAAGATTGGTTACCCTTAAAGAACGGTATTATAAAGAGACATCCGTACTGTGAGTTGTGTGGGACTGTTAAGAACGTCTCATCTGATAGAGGTAAACGTTTAAGCTTCTTCATCGTAGCCGTATCAAAACTTAGGAAGTTAATGGAAAAAAAAGGATATAAGATTTCTGATGCTCAGATTAGACTAATAATAAAGGAGTTAAGTGAGCTTGAGGATTTCAATGACACTTGGTGGATAACATTTTCAAGGCAGAAGGAGATATTCGTTTCCGTCATTAAGAAGTATGTAAACGTTTCTGAGGATACGATAAATTCGATATTGCAAAAATGTTAAATAGTTTTCAAAGTTCAAGCAGTCATGGATCTTAAAGAAGTAAAGATACCGAAAGAGATATACGAAAAGATCAAGAAGAGAATAGAGGAAACTGAATTCAAATCTGTTGACGAATACGTAACATACGTCTTGAAAGAGGTACTGGCAAGCTTGGAAGAAGAGGAGGAAGAAGTCTTCACTGAAGAGGAAGAAGAGAAGGTGAAAGAAAGGTTGAGAGCTTTAGGTTACTTAGATTGAGATGAAGGTCTTTGTGATCGGATTGGATTCCGCACCACCGGAACTTCTCTTTCACAGATTCATCGACGAATTACCGAACATCAGAAAGATCGTCAACAGATCTATACACGGACCTATGAGGAGTTGCGTTCCAGCGATAACGATTCCTGCATGGATGTGCATGGCTACAGGTAAAACTCCAGGAGAACTTGGTCTTTATGGATTTAGACATAGAAAGGGAAACAGTTACAATGAGATATGGATTGCCCACAGCTTAACGGTTAAAGAAAAGGCAATCTGGGATTATTTGGGTGAGAAAGGTTACAAGTCGATTTTGGTTGGTGTTCCGCCTTCCTATCCACCAAGAAAGATTAAAGGTTTCTTAATAAGCTGTTTCATAACACCAGACAGTAGCGTGAATTACACGTATCCTCAAGAGCTTAAAGGAGAAGTTGAGAGGTTGGTTGGAGAGTACATCTTCGATGTCGTATTTAGGAAGGAGGAGAGGGATGAGGTTAAAGAAAAAATATGGGAGATGACCGAAAAGAGGTTTGAAGTTGTGAGGTATCTAATTCAGGAGAAGGATTGGGACTTCTTTGAGTTTGTTGAAATCGGTCTCGATAGAATTCACCATGCGTTTTGGAAGTATTTCGATGAGAACCATCATCTCCATGAACCCAACAGCAAGTACAAGAACGTTATACCAGATTATTACAAGTTACTCGATAGAGAGATTGGGAAAACTCTTAAGCTTTTAGATGAAGATACAGCGATTGCAATAGTATCAGATCACGGAATAAAGGCTATGAAAGGTGCTTTTGCTGTAAATCAATGGTTGATAGATGAGGGATTGCTAAAAGCTCAAGTTGACGATAGAGTTGTCAAGCTTGAAGATCTCAATGTCAAATGGGATGAGACTGTAGCGTGGGCTTGGGGTGGATACTATTCAAGGGTGTTCATAAACGTGAAGGGAAGGGAAAAGAAGGGTGTTGTGAGGTTGTCTGAGTTCGATAAAGTCAGAGATGAAATAGCTGAGTTGATAAGATCTATAAGAGGTCCAAATGGAGAGAAGTGGAAAACGAAGGTTTTTTATCCAGAAGAAATATATCCAATTGCTAAAGGAGACAAGCCGGACATGATGGTTTACTTTGACGATCTAAACTGGAGAGCTGCTGGAACTGTTGGACACCCTTCAAACTACCTACCGGAGAACGATACCGGTCCAGATGATGCAGTTCATTCAGAATACGGTGTCTTTTCGCTTTACATCCCAGAAGTCGAGTGCAGAGTCGTGGAGACATCGATATACGATTTTGCTCCAACTATCCTATCCTTATTTAACATAAATACAAATCTCAAGGGAAGAAGTTTGGTATGAGCTTTGTGATATGGATAACTGGACCCAGCGGTGTTGGAAAAACTACGCTTGCCAAAGCTTTGGTTAAGAGACTGCACGATATGGGTTACAACGTTGAATTCTTGGATGGAGATGGGATAAGATCGAGGTTGTATCCAGACCTAGGTTTCAGTGATAAGGAGAGGGAGATGCACAACAGGGTTGTCATTGAGATGGCAAAGTTACTGGCAAGGAACGGTGTAATAACCGTAGTTTCAATAATATCTCCATTTAGAAAGACGAGGGAACTTGCAAGGAGAGAGATCGGAAAGTTTGTCGAAGTCTATCTTAGATGTCCACTTGAAGTCAGGATTCGAAGAGATAAGAAGGGATTGTACGAGAAGGCTCTTAAAGGTAAGATAAGAGGTTTGACAGGATTCGATGGCGTTTACGAAGAGCCCGAGAAACCAGAAGTAGTTTTGGATACTGATAAGATGAGCGTTGATGAAGAGGTTGATGTGGTCTTGAAGAGGATTAGGGAACTTGGATACATCTAAACATGCAAACCGTTTTCTGCTTTGGGGACAGAAACGTATAATGTTAAATTTGTTGTAACATATAATAACTACTTTTGTTTCAAAAACCTTTATAAGTTTTTTCTATGTTAAATGAGCTCCGCTCGGGATATGGGATGGAATAATAAAGGGAGGGTAAGCCCGAAAAGCGAAGTTAAGTTTCGAGAGATTTGCCATTGATAATAGATTGACCGTTGTTTTAGCTGATAGACATTTATACACTCCACCGACAGAACCTCAGACTCCGTATAAGCTTTATTTGGGTAGCGATAAGGATATAGAAGATGCAGTTCAGCTTTGGGAAATTTTTAAGGATAAGATCGATCTGTGTTTAATGAGGAAGTTTATGGATGAGTTGGATGTTAGCGGTGAGAGGTATGGAATTGTAGTTTGACAGAAAGAGGAATTTGGAGGAGATATTGGAGTTTGTTAGACTTTATACTCGATGGGTTAAAAGTGTAAGTAACGAGATTTGGAGCAGACAACAAGCTGAATTCATCAACAGTCTGATGCAAAATGCCAGAAACTTTAAGTTATCGCCAAAAGATTATCTTAGAATTAAAGATCGTAAGATAAAATAAAGCATAACTATTTTTTATCGATAAAAATTCTTCTAACGTTACAAGGGGTGTATCTACCTAAGAGCTTGTATTCTTTAACTTTTATTCCTTTAACTATCGCATTTTCTGGTTTTTCAATTTTGACTAACTCTACAAACTGATTTACTACTCTAAAGTAAGTAATAATAACCGTTTGTTTTCCTTTTACGTTTCGAGCATCAAACCTCTCGATAAGTAAGGAACCAGCCAAATCCAACAGAAACGGTCTATAACCTACATCGTGAACTTTCCCAATTACCGTGATCTTTACATTCATTAAGGTGGTTTCGATGAAATCTTATTTAACGCTTGTGTTTAAATCATTCCAAGCTTAGATTTGATCTTTTGGATTTCCGATTCTATCTTTTTTAGTCTTTCATCCAAGTATGATTTCAGATCAATTCTCAGTGCGTCTATCTTTTCACCTAAAAATATCCTTGTTTTTTCACTCTCCTCACGAATTACATCTCTCGTTTTTTCCGATTCCTCTTTGATAACCTTTATGGTTTCATCTTGTTTTTTAAGCATAGTATCCATCCTTTCAAGCATTAAGTCTTGTTTCTGCAGCATTGAATCCTGTTTTTCAAGCATTAGATCTTGCTTTTTAAGCATCTGCAAGCCTACTTTGACTATCTTGTTAAGCTGATTGATCATTAGGGATTGTCTGTAGCTGTCTATCGATCTAACGAACCCCTTGAACTCTTCAACCCTTATTTCTTCAACTATCGCATTCTCTGGTTTCTCAGTTTTAACAATCTCTACGAATCGATTTACAGTTTTTTCATCTCCTTCAACTAAAACGACAACAGCCTGCTTCCCTTCAACGATTACGTTTCGAGCATCAAACCTTTCAATTAACAGGGAATCGGCCAAATCCAACAGAAACGGTCTATAGCCAACATCGTGAACTTTCCCAATTATCGTGATCTTCACATTCATTAAGGTGGTTTCGATGAAATCTTATTTAACGCTTGCGTTTAAATCATTCCAAGCTTAGATTTGATCTTTTGGATTTCCGACTCAATCTTTTTCAGTCTCTCGTCTAAGTAAGCTTTTAGATCAAATCTGAGTTCTCTAATTTCATGAACTATATCCTCTCTAACTCTATCTATCTTCTTCCCTAAATTGTCTCCTAAATTTTCAATCTTTCCACTAAGACAATTTCTTGTCTTTTCTGATTCTTCTCTGATGACGTTAGCTAAGTAAGTCCTTGTTTTTTCTCCCTCCTCTCTGATAACCTTTATAGTTTCATCTTGTTTCTCAAGCATTAGATCTTGTTTTTTAAGCATTTGTAAGCCTACTTGGACTATCTTGTTGAGCTGGTTAACCATGAGAGACTGACGGTAGCTATCGATAGATCTAACAAACCCTTTGAACTCCTCAACTTTAATTTCTTCAACTATTGCATTCTCTGGTTTTTCCGTCTTGACAGCCTCTACGAATTTATTAATGACTTCTTCATCTCCCTCTACAAGAACAACGACAGCCTGCTTTCCCTCAACGATTACATTTCGAGCGTCGAACCTCTCGATGAGTAAGGAATCAGCTAAATCTAACAAAAAGGGTCTATAGCCAACATCGTGAACTTTCCCAATTATCGTGATCTTGACCATCATTGAAGCGATTTTGGTGGAATCGTATATAACGGTTTAGGATGCAATGTGGAGGAGATGATAAGATAACGAGAAAATCCTAAATAGACCAAAAGTTTTGCTCCTTATACATCTTGATCTAACAATTACGCTCAGCAATTTGGATTGTTTTGCAAGAGTAGATAGCAGAGCTGAGAGTATTCATGTTCGTGATGTGAAAATTTTAAGTTTTTGCCTCTCAAGTAGCAAAAATCGGAGTGTGTCTATTATTTCACCTTCATTATAC
>CAZUUE010000011.1:0-10358 GCA_964623695.1 uncultured archaeon | reverse complement strand
CTGCATGACGGGGTTACCCAATGGATAGCTCTGTCGGGCGCTCTGACCGCGTCCCCATGCGGCTCGACCGCAACCTTCGTTACCCACACGGGTAATGCCTCCGTGTCGAAGGCCCGCCCTTCAAGGCGGGAAAGAAGTCAGCTTTTCCAAGCCCTCGGATACAAACCTCTCTCCATCACGACCCTTTCAATATCGACGACGACGCCCTTCTTTGCATTCACGATCTCTTCAGCGTTCATAGTTGCCTTTCCCAATGCAACGAGCTCGTTCTTTAATGTAAATATCGCGACAGTTTCATCCTTTCTCACATTCTTCTCAACATAGCAGACGCCCTTAGCGGTTAAGTTCGCTCCATGGCAAATAGCATCAACAGCCGTATCCTTTATAACTATCTTTGGTATGTCCATGACTGCAATTTCCATCGGTTTTACGATTTTCCTTAAGTAACTCTCATCTCCATTTTCTTTCCAAAACACGTATGCATCTAGAAGATCGTGTAGCGTGTAGCACATGTCCTCTCTGAATATTCCTGTTCTTATCCTTCTAAGCTCCTGCATGTGGGCACCGCAACCCAATATCTCTCCTATATCCATGCACAACTTCCTTATGTATGTTCCTGCCTCGGTTGTAACCTTAAAAAGGACGTCTCTTCCATCCATCTCCAGAATCTCGATCTTTCTGATCTCTCTAACCCTCAGACGTTTCTTCACAGCTGATTTCAATGGAGGTCTCTGGTATATCTTACCCTCAAACATCTTCATAACCCTTTCAACGTCCTCCCTTCTAGCGTTGCCGTGTAGTTTCATCAGACAAACGTATTCCTTCTCAGATCCCTGAAGTATCTTAACGAGCTTTGTTGCATGTTCAATCATTATCGGCAAGACTCCAGTAACGCGAGGATCGAGAGTTCCAGTATGTCCAGTCTTGTTAACCTCAAGGATCCTTCTAACCCACACGACGACCTCATGACTACTGGGTCCCATTGGCTTATCTATGCATACGAAACCCTTCCTGATGTAATCTTCAATAGGTCTCTTGAAAGGATAGCAACCGTAACTATCGTTTGTCTCCCCCTCTTCTTTAACGTAAAACCTCTCTTGCTCTGTTATCATTGCTAAAGATTGAACGATTGTATTTAAATTGTTTCGGAAGTCTTATATGTTAGGTTGAATAGAGGAAGAATGCCATGAACATCTTTGAGAAGATAATGTCTTTAAGTAAGATATTTAAAAATAGAGATGTTCTCAGGCACACTTACACTCCGAACGAGTTGCCTCACAGAGACGAACAGATAAACACACTTGCAACTATATTGGCTCCGGCACTTAGATATGAAACACCGTCAAACGTTCTCATATATGGAAAGACTGGGACCGGAAAAACCGCTACTGTAAAGTTCGTTTCTAAACAGCTTGAAGATGTAAGTTTAAAGCTTGGAGTTCGATGTACGATTCATTACATAAACTGTGAGCTGATAGATACACAGTATAGAGTGTTCGCATCAATAGCGAATGCGTTAGGTAGAAACATACCTATGACTGGTTTACCGACGGATTACGTTTATGAGGAGATGAAGAGGGCTTTGGATTCAAAAAGGCAGGTCATGATAATAGTTTTGGATGAAGTAGATAAACTCGTAAGGAAAGGGGATGAAGCCCTGTACAACTTAACAAGGATAAACTCTGAATTGGAAAATGCGAAGGTTAGTATAATCGGTATTTCGAACGATTTGAAATTCAAGAGCTTTTTGGATCCACGCGTAATCAGTTCATTAAGTGAAGAGGAGATAGTTTTTCCCCCTTACAATGCTGAACAGCTTAAAGATATACTTGAACAGAGAGCTAGGCTTGCATTTCATGATGGGGTTTTGGATGAAGATGTAATTCCGTTCTGTTCGGCACTCGCTGCTCAGGAGCATGGTGATGCCAGGAAGGCTTTGGATCTCTTGAGAGTTAGTGGTGAGATAGCTGAGAGGGAAGGTTCCGATAAGGTTACCAAGGAGCACGTTAAGAAGGCTTTGAGAAAGATTGAGAGCGATCAGATAGCTGAGGCTGTAAGGACCTTACCAACTCAAAGCAAGGTCTTATTGTTTGGTATGATAATTTTAACAGAATCGGGATACGATAAATTCACAACGGGTGAAGTTTACACCATATACAAAAATCTGTGTAAAAGGATAGATCTGGATGTTTTGACTCAAAGAAGGATAAGTGATTTGATCTCTGAACTTGACATGCTCGGTATAATAAACTCTATAGTTATTTCAAAAGGTAGATACGGTAGAACGAGGGAGATAAGAATTGAGATGCCGATCGAAGATTTAAAGAAGATCCTAGTTGAGGATTACAGGCTTGAAGATCTCTTGAGATATGAGAAGGATTTAAAAAGCCTTGTGTCTCTCGATGCATTTGGTGAGATGTGATGGAGAAGGAGTATAGAGTTAAAGATGTGGAGGAAAAGTGGGTGAAGCTTTGGAAGGATGAGATGTATAAATTTGATTGGTCTAAAAAGCCACATTACATAATAGATACCCCTCCTCCATACCCAACAGGCTCTTTCCACCTTGGAAACGTATTGAACTGGTGTTACATAGATTTCATAGCGAGATACAAGAGAATGAAGGGTTACAACGTCATGTTTCCTCAAGGATGGGACTGCCACGGTTTACCGACGGAGGTGAAGGTTGAGGAGATTTACGGTATAAGTAAAAATGACGTTTCGAGAGAAGAGTTCAAAAGGTTGTGCATGGATTTCACAATGAAAAACATAGAAAAGATGAAGAGAACCATGAAAAGAATGGGATTTAGCATAGATTGGAGCAAAGAGTATATAACGATGTTTCCTGAATATTACAAGAAAACGCAAATCTCATTTATCAGAATGTATAAAAATGGATTAATATATAAAGATTACCATCCTGTTGTCTTCTGCCCAAGATGTCAGACAACGATTGCCTTGGCTGAAATTGAGTATAAAAAAGGAAAGACCAAGTTGAATTACATAAGATTTGATGAGGATGTCGTCATAGCGACGACGAGACCCGAACTTATTCCAGCATGTGTGGCGGTAGCCGTTCATCCGAACGATGAAAGATACAGGAGTTTGGTCGGTAGATCTGTGAGCGTTCCCATATTCAACTATGAAGTTCCAATAATAGAGGATGAAGAGGTCGATCCAGAGTTTGGTACGGGAATTGTCATGGTGTGCACATTTGGCGATAAGCAGGATGTGAGATGGTGGAAGAAACATGCTCTACCGTTGAGATCGATCTTGAGAAAGGATGGCAGACTGAATGAGCTCGCCGGTAGATATGAAGGATTGACCGTGGATGAGGCGAGGGTTAAGATACTTGAAGACTTGGCTAAAGAGGGAAGGTTGATCAAGCAGGAGGAGATAGATCAAAACGTCGGAGTTTGTTGGCGTTGTAAGACACCTGTTGAGATAATTGCGGAAGATCAATGGTTCGTGAAAGTTAAAAAGGATAAGATCGTTGAACGTGCAAAGGAGATTAAGTGGATTCCAGAACACATGCTTCAAAGGTTGATAGACTGGGTTGAGTCGATGGAATGGGATTGGGTTATAAGTAGACAACGTATATTTGCAACCCCCATTCCTGTCTGGTATTGCAAGAGATGCGGTGAGATCTTAGTTGCGAAGGAAGAATGGCTTCCAGTTGATCCGACAAAGGATAAACCAAGAGAACCTTGTCCAAGATGTGGTGGAACTGATTTTGAAGGTGAAAGTGACGTTTTGGATACTTGGATGGATTCATCCATCACACCACTGATAATATGTGGTTGGCCAGATCTGAGATCTTATCCTACCCATTTAAGGCCACAGGGACATGACATAATCAGGACTTGGGCCTTCTACACGATACTGAGATCCTTAGCTTTAATAGGTGAGATCCCTTGGTATGAGATAATTGTAAATGGAATGGTTCTCGGTGAAGATGGAAGGAAGATGAGCAAGAGTCTTGGAAACATAGTTGAACCGGATGAGATAATTGAGAGTTACGGTGCAGACGCTTTAAGGCAATGGGCTGCGAGCGGAGTTGTGGGTGAAGACGTAGCGTTTAGTTGGAAGGAGATAAAATCTGCCTACAGATTTCAGCAGAAGTTCTGGAGTATCCTTAGGTTTGTGATCATGCATCTCAAAGGTGTTCCAGAATGCAGGTCTTTAAGAGACGTTGACAGATGGATACTTTCAAAGCTAATGAAGCTCGTCAGAGACGTGAACGAGTACATGGAGAATTACAGGTTTGATTTGGCATTGAAGTCTGTAAGGAGCTTCACTTGGTACGAATTTGCAGACAACTACCTTGAGATAGTCAAGAACAGACTTTACTCCGGAAGCGAAGATGAAAAGGAACCCGCAAGATTCACCCTTTATAAGGTTATGAACGTTCTCATAAGACTTCTCGCCCCGATAACGCCTTTCTTGGCTGAAGAGTGTTGGCAGAGACTACACGATGCCTTGGGCGTTGAGATTGGGAGTGTTCATTTACAGGATTATCCAGAGTTTGAAGAGGAATTTGTGGATGAGGATGCCGAGAAGAGAGGTGAGTTGATAAAGGAAGTAGTTGTCGCTGTCAGAAGATTTAAGCATGACAGAGGTTTAGCTCTTAACGCACCGCTAAAATCTGTAAAGCTTTTCGTTCCAATGGATATTGATACGAGAGATGTGGCGGGTGCTTTGAATTCGAACGTTGAGTTGTTAAGGGAGATTCCAGACATCGAGGTCAAGATCAAGAGGATGAAGCCGAAGTTTAATATCTTGGGTCCGATGTTCAAGGAGAAGGTTGGAAATCTGATTAGAGCTGTTGAGAATTTGAGTGATGAAGACAAGTTGAAGCTTTTCGAGGGAGGAAGTGTCGTGGTTAGCTTAGATGGAAGTTACGTAGAAGTTAAGGGTGACTGGTTCGAGATCGAGATAGAGAAGACAGTGAAGGGAGAGAAGGTAGAAGTTCTCGAAACAACGAATGCAATAGTTCTCGTCGAGCTTTGAACAAGAGTTTTGTGACTTAATGAAGTCGATTGTGATGATTGTATATTTTTATATTAGTTTTATAATTAATTTTAATTAAATTAATCGGTAACACTATTCACTAATTAGTTCAATGTTTCCAAAATTTATATATTCATCATCACATCATGTTCTAAGAATGACCACGATCCAGTTCCTCGGTGGATGTAGGGAAGTTGGTAGGTCTGCAATCTTAGTTGACAATATAATGCTCGATTACGGATTAAAACCGAGCAATCCACCCGAGTTCCCTATAAACAGCGTCGCTCCGAAATACGTTGTAATCTCTCACGGACATCTCGATCATGTCGGAGTCACACCGAACTTAATGGATTTCGATCCAAAGATATTCATGACCCCTCCAACCCTTGATCTCTCCGATATGATACTGAGAGATTCGATGAAGGTTATGAGGAATCCACCGTACACTCAAAAGCAGTTCAGACAGTTTGAGAGTAACGTTGTAGAGGTTGATTACGAAGAGAAGTTTTATGTTGATGGATGGGAGATCACGCTGTTCAATGCAGGACACATACCTGGAAGTGCAAGCGTTCACATGAGTAAGGATGTAAACTTACTCTATACTGGAGATATAAAGCTTGAGGAGACGAGGTTGCTTGAGCCAGCTTATAAGGACTTTCCAGAGACCGACATACTCATCGTTGAAAGCACGTACTTTGGCGTCGAGCATCCAGATAGGAAAGAACTTGAAAGAGCTTTTGTTGAATCAATACTTGAAACCCTCGACAACAAGGGACACGTGGTGATTTCGGCGTTTGCAGTTGGAAGGACTCAGGAGGTTCTCATGATTCTTGAAGATTATGGAATAACACCGTACATAGACGGTATGGGTAGAGAAGTATGCGGAATAATCGAGAGGTATCCAGATTACGTTAAGAGTGTGAAGGCTCTTAGGAGGGCAATAAAGAACGCTATACCTGTTGAAAGGGGGAAGAGAGAGCGTTTGCTTGATGAACCGTGCGTAATTGTAACGACTGCGGGAATGCTAAACGGAGGACCAGCTCTCTTCTACATCTCAAGACTTTACAACGATGAAAAATCTAAGATAATTCTTACAGGTTATCAAATTGAGGGAACAAACGGTTACATGGCTTTGAACAGTGGAACGATAGATCTTGGTAACAGGATAGTGAAGCTTAAGATGAAGGTTGAGCAGTTCGACTTTTCGGCACATTCGGACGATGGACAACTCAAGGATCTCGTGAAAGAAGTTGTCGATAGAGGAGCGGAGATCGTATTTACTGTTCATGGTGAAGACTGTGAAGGATTCGCGGCTTGGATAAGAGAAAACTTAGGTGTCGAAGCTTATGCACCAAGGAACGGAGACATCTACGTTGTTTAAAGAGGTTTAACATAGACCTTAAACTTTTCTCCTTCAATCTCAACCTCAAAAGTTCCCTCAACCTTTCCAGAGACTGGGAAGGGTTCTTCTTCCATCTCACCTCGTAAAAACTTAAGCCCAGTTTGTGGGAAGAGTGCATATATCAAGACATCTTCATCGCTCGGATCAAATCCCATCTCTATCAACTCTTGTCTCCTTCTTTCAAACTCTCTTCCAAGGAGATCAGCAGGTCTACAATCTATTGGCGTCTCTTCTCCCAAGATCTTTCTCCTTATCTCATCTCTTATCTTTGCAGGAGTTCTACCGTACATACCTTTAACCAAATCCTTCGTTTCCTTCGTCACAACCCTGTATCTTTCACCTGTTATCACGTTTAAAACCGCTTGAACTCCGACTATCTGACTCGTAGGAGTTACAAGTGGTACGTAACCCAAATCCTCTCTCACTTTTGGAACCTCCTTTAAGACTTCTGGAAGCTTATCCAAGGCGTTGTACTCTTTAAGCTGTGCTATGAGATTTGAGAACATACCACCTGGTATCTGATAAACTAAGACGTTGGTGTCTGGAATTGTCGAACGCCAGTCTATGTATCCCTGATACTTCTCTCTGATCTTCATGAAGTGATCTCTAACTTCAAGAAGGACGTCCAACTTAACACCAGTCTTGTATCCAAGCTCCTCTAAAGCGTAAACGATCGATTCCGTTGGTGGATGGGATGTTCCCATGCTCAGAGGTGAGATAACTGTGTCGACCATATCTGCGCCAGCCTCTACGGCTTTCAGTAAGGCCATTGAAGCCATTCCACTTGTGTAGTGTGAGTGAACGTCTATCGGTAGTCCAACCTCCTTCTTCAAAGTTTTGACGAGTTCGTAAGCCATCTTCGGTGAAAGTAGACCTGCCATGTCCTTTATGCATATCGAATCGACATCCAAAAATGCTAACTCGTTGGCGATCTCGATGTATCTCTCGATCGTATGAACGGGACTTATCGTGTAACAGATGGTCCCTTGAACTTGGGCACCACACCTCTTTGCAGTCTTTATCGATGTCCTTAGATTTCTAACATCGTTCAGAGCATCGAATATTCTAAAAACATCCATCCCGTATTCAACAGTCTTCTCAACAAACTTCTCAACTACGTCATCGGGGTAATGTCTGTATCCAACAAGGTTTTGACCTCTTAAAAGCATCGAAATGAGCGAGTTTTTAATTCTCTTTCTTATCTCTCTTAACCTCTCCCAGGGATTTTCATTTAGAAATCTATGACAGGCATCGAAAGTGGCACCGCCCCATACTTCAAAGCAGTAGATACCAGCTTGATCGAACGTTTCGAGTATGGGTAGCATGTCTCTTGTCCTAAGTCTCGTAGCCATCAAAGATTGATGAGCGTCTCTCAAGGTCAGATCTACTATCTTAACCCTCATGGTTCGAAATTTTGGACTCGATTATAAAAACGTTGCCACACTTCTAACATTTTCTGGCGTGAGTTTTAATCCGTATCTCTCCAGGAATCTAAAGTCTTTATTGTCAAGCCTACAGACGAACTTGTAGCTATCGAACGATTTCATCACTATCTTCCAGTCAAATCCTATAAGACTCGATAGCTCTCTTGCAGCCTCTTCTCTCTTGTCATCGAGACACTCAATAGATTCACGAATGATCCCTACGAGATCCCTCACCAAATCCTTTCTCTCCCTGTAAAACTCTAAGCTCGATGCCATGGAGCAACACGGAAAATCGCCTATCACATCTTTAAAGTGTATCTTCTTAAAGTTTGAAGCAGTCAAGTACGGTTCCCAAAGTGCTATCGCATCGAACTCACAGGATTTAAATCTCTCAATTGCAGATTCTATCGAATCGAAATATCTAAAATTCAAGCTAAATACATCGAATCCAAAAGATTCCAACGACAGCTTAAGATTCGATTCCATTGCCGAAAACTCTGAAGTGGCAAAAGTCTTACAATTCTCCAACTTCTTCTTAAATACCAAACCACTACCATTTAAGGCTACGATTGCATGTATCTTCATGGATTTTAAAGTTAAAGCAAAGATAGTTTGTGTTACAAACGGTGAGAAACCAATGTCTATCCTTCCACTTGATATCTCTCTCGTCAAGTTGAGGGCGGAATCGAAGACCTTGATTTTAAACTTGAAATCGAAATTTTTTAAAGCCGTTATCACGTGTGGATACTCAGAAGCCCTCAATATTCCTATTCTCAAGATTTCGCAAGGCTTTGGCGAACTTTCGAAGAACCAAATCCTATAGGATCTTCCAGCTACCTTCTCCCTTAAAATCAAGCCTTCGCTTTCAAGTTTCCTTAAAGTTTCACTGACCGTCGATTTTGCAAGACCCAAAACCTTAGAAATGTCACTCTGAAGGACAGATCCTTTCTCCTTTATAAAGTTCAGTATCCTATCCTCGGCCTTCACATGTACACTTACAAAAAACGTTATATATCAAACTTTCCGAACATATGTTCGATGAAGGTTGATTTGATATTTATCGTTGCAATGATTGTTCCGTTTGCATTTCAAACAGTTTACTCTTACCTCTATTGGATAGTAATTGCAACAGTTTACTTAGTCTACAAAGCTTGGAGGTGGAAGGTGTGATAATTGCAGTCGTTGCGTACATGATCGTTGGAACTCTGATAGCCCTTTATGCAAAGAGGGAAATTTCAACCCATGAAGACTACTTTTTAGCAAACAGAAGAGTCGGAGGGATAATTTCTGCTCTAACATACGCTTCTACAACCTATTCAGCATTCATGATGGTCGGATTGGTAGGTCTAGCTTACGCTACAGGTGTAGGCTCTGCGGGATTTGAGCTGATGTATCTCGTTGGAACGTTGTTTCTGTTAAGTTATTATGCACCGAAGTTTTGGAAGATTGGGAAAGATAAAGGATACGTCTCTCCAAGTGAGATCTTTAAGGAGAGATACGGTAAATTTGTTTCTGCAGTATCTTCTATCCTTGCATTGATTGCTCTAATTCCATACACATCGATTCAGATAATCGGTTCAGCTTACCTACTGCAAATAGATTATGTCTACGCTGTGATCATGATAGCTTTTGTAGTTTCCTTTTGGGCTTTTTTGGGAGGTCTAAGGAGTGTTGCAATAACAGATGCCATCCAAGGTATCTTCATGATATCGATGGCACTTTTGGCTGTTTTATGGACGGCAAGTAACGTTTCCTTTGGAATTCCAGAATCGGCAAGGTTTCCAAACGAATTTTGGACACCTCTAAAATTTGCAAGTCTAACGATACCCTGGTTCTTCTTTGCCTTAACGAATCCTCAAGTCTCTCAGAGGATGTTCATTCCAAAGGATGAAGTTGCTTTAAAGAGGATGGTTATACTTTTCGGTATCTTTGGATTGATATACACTGTCTTGGTTACACTTTTGGGATTGTTCTTAAAGAGTGGGACGGAAATAGGTGTTTTTCCATCCATAAGTTACAGAGATAAGGTAACGCCTACTCTCTTATCGATCATGCCCAAGCCACTGGCGATAGCCATAGCTTTAAGCGTGATAATGGCATCTGTGACGACGGCAAACTCCATAATCTTAACACTATCGTCGATGATGTTGAGAGATGTGATGGGGAGAAGTGAAGTTGCACTCGGAAGGACTTTCGTCGTAATATTAACTTTCCTCTTAATTCTTTTTGCGCTTCAAAAGCCAGGATACATAGTCGAATTGGCAGTTCTATCTTCAACTATTCTCCTCTGTCAACTACCCCTTATATTTGGAGTCTTTCACTTCAGAATCGGTGGAGAATACACAGGTTTGTTAACGCTTGTGTCTGGGTTTACAACGGCTATAGTCCTATCTTTACTTAAAGTTCCTTGGACATCGATAGCTGTTATCTTTGTTTCGTTTCTTGTGTTCTTCTTGGTTGGATACATTGAAGGACAGAAAGTATAAGATTTTTAATATATTTATGAGTAGTATTTAATATAATAT